>JBJKQX010000574.1:0-10274 GCA_046704965.1 Binataceae bacterium (SeqCode) | reverse complement strand
ATCAAATCGCGGCCTCGGGCCTTTACGATATTACCGCTTATGGCAGCCAGGGCGGCTCCGGCATAGGTGGAATGGGAGGTAGCGGCGCGGGCATCGGCGGTGAATTTTACCTTACGAGTGGTGAAACCCTCGACATTTTGGTTGGTGGGGGAGGGATTGCGAGCGACATTGGCGCGGGCGGCGGCGGCGGCGGTACCTTTGTCGTCGTTAACGGCGCGATCGCGCAGAATTCAGGCCACTACGTAATCACTGGCGGAACGCCCCTGCTAATTGCTGGCGGCGGCGGTGGTGGTGGCCTCAGCGCTGGTGGGGAGGCAGCAACAGGTAGGACTGCCATAGGCGGCACTGGCGGTATTGGGGGGGAAGGCGTTGTTGGCGGCGGCGGCGGTGGCGGCGGTGGCTATAACAGCAGTGGTTTCGGCTATAGCGGCGGCGGCTCTGGCGGCGGCGGCGGCGGCGGCGGCATCGTGGCGAGTGCTGGGGGAAGTAGTGGTAGCAGCCCGGGCGGGTTGGGCGGCTACGTCAGTGGCGGTGGCGGCGGTGGTTATAATGGTGGCGGCGATGGCGGCTATGGCGGCGGTGGCGGTGGCGGTAGCTTGGGCGGCGGCGGCGGCGGCGGCTATGACGGCGGCGGTGGCGGCAATGTCATCAGCAGCGGCCTTGTCACCGACGGGAGTGGTGGCGGCGGCGGCACGTCGTATCTCGATCCGACCAGCACAAGCCTCACGGTACCCCAACAGAATCCAAACTGCGGGGCCGGACAGAATCAGAGTCAAAATGGATGCGATGGCGGCGTAACAATCGATCCTATACCTGAGCCAGCTTCGCTCTTGCTGTTCGGGATTGCGCTGCTTGGCTTCGGCACGTTGCGCCGTCGCCAGGAAATTTGAGATTGTTCTCAGTTGGGGTAGTGGTGCGACGTTTAAATCTAAAAGCATGCTTGGGGTCCGCGGGGGCCCCGTGGCGATCGGTGATCACGGGGTAAGCTCGCGAGGAAGCCTCGCGAAAGGGCGAAAAAAATTCTTCTCCGGACGGGGTTACGAATTTCCCAATTCGGGGATATGGCGACGCGCCGGTCGTGACCCCCGGACAGGCGAGAAAAAAAGGCCAAGCAACGAGAGTTCACTTGGTCTCCGCAATGAAAACGCCTTTCCATCCTGGTTCGGGCGGATTCTTCCGCCAAAAGGCGATGCGTTCTATATAAAGCGAGTAGAGTCGGTCGAGATGCGGTGCGAGATTCCGGCACCCAATCGCAAGCTCCTCAGCGAGGTCCCAGTTTTGTCCTCGGTAGGCTGCGATCATCGCCGCATTGCGCTGCGCCAGACACTCAAAAGCCGAGCGGTCTCGTTCGGTTTTATCTCCGAGAAGGGTGTAGATACGCGTCGCCTCGGCCTTACCCTTGACCGCGACAAGATCGAGCTCGAGGACGGCATAGTCGCGCGCTTCGGCCTTGGTGGCTTCACTGATAACGATGGGAACGCCGTAGGTCTTTGATTGACCTTCCAGCCGCGACGCCAGATTCACAGGGTCGCCGAGCACGGAATAATCGAAGCGCTGTTCAGACCCCATGTTCCCGACGACGCAAAGACCCGTATTGAGACCGATGCCGATATCGAGGCGAACGAGGTCCTGGTTTCGCGCGATGGCTTCGGCTTTCAATTCCGCGTTAAGGGTCTCAAGGGCCTTAATCATGGCTAGCGCGGCTCGGACAGCATGTCGAGCGTGTTCAGGATCATCGAGCGGTGCATTCCAGAATGCCATGATGCAGTCGCCCATGTATTTATCGATCGTTCCGCTATGTGCCATGATCACGTCGGTCATGGGTGTAAGAAAGCGGTTGATTAAATGGGTAAGACGGTGCGGATCAGCGCTGAAGCGTTCCGAAAGGCGCGTGAAGTCACGAATATCGCAGAACAAGAGCGTTAGCTCCTTCATCTCACCGCCTAGTTTCAGCATGCGGGGGTTGGCGACGAGCTCGGCCACCATTGCAGGTGAGAGATATTGGCTGAACGCGCCGCGCACGGTGCGGCGCTCGCGCTCGCTTCGGAGATATCCCATGAGCGAACCCGAGAGGTAGACGGCGAGAGCGGTCGCGGAGGGAAAAACCGGGTCGATCAAGAGATGTTGTGCGGAGAAGAGATACCAGGAGAGGAGGAATCCACTGCCGACAGCGATTCCACCTACGATTGCGGACCACAAAGCGCCGACGACGCGCAAAAGAAAGATCAGAATGATGCCGAGCGACAAGGTCAAAAGCCAATCGGCCGCGGGGGCCCAATCGGGGCGGTGCAAATAGTCACGTAGGAGAATTTGCTCGAGAGCTTGCGCCTGGACTTCCACGCCCGGCATGACGGGATCGACGGGCGTAGGCCGGAGATCAAGAAGTCCAGCTGCAGTCGCTCCAACGAGAACGATTTTGCCCTTTACCTCAGAAGAATGGAAGTCGGATGCAAGGACCCTCCAGGCCGGGAGGAAGCGCGCCGGCTCGTGCGGCGTATAATAGATCTGGATTTCGCCACGCCGATTGGTCGGTATGACGCTGTCGCCGATTTTGACGGCAACCACGCCAGTGTGCGCGCCGAAGCTCAAGACACCGCTAGCCCCAGAAGACTTGATGATGTCCGTCCCCGCGCCTTCGGCGACCCTGAGCGCTTCGGCAATCAGGGAGGGATAGATCTTTCCGTCCAGTACTTCAAAGAGTGGCAACCGGCGGATCACCAAATCGCGACTAGGCGTGAAGGTGAAACTTCCGTTACCGGCCGCCGCGCCCGAAATTTTGTGAAGGTTGGTGACCGCACCGCGATAGGTATAGAGGTAGCGGCGGGGATTATCACCCGCAAAGGCAATCCCCGCGTCGGCGACAGGTCTTGCGCCATTGGGAGAATCGAGCATAGCAAATCCGGTGACAACGTTTCCCGCTTCGTGGATCACCCGCGCAAAGATGCGATCCGGATCCGGCAGAGAGGTAATCTCCTTCTTGAGATTCCCGAGATCAGCCAGCTTCGACCAGACGGCCAGAATGCGCGACGGCGCGGTCCGGTCTGGTTCGGCAAAGACCATGTCGAAAGCAATCGCAGCTGCGCCGGCATTGTGAAGCCTTGCCACCAGATCGGCGAGTTCGGTCCGAGGCCACGGCCATTGTCCGATCTTGTCCAGGCTTTCGTCATCGATGTTGACGATCAAGACCGGCGCGGGCCGAAAGGCGCGTGGGCGCATGCGCTGGTATTGATCGAAGACTTGGTGACGGAACATGGCAAGCAGCCCGCCCGGATCGGCAATTCGCCACAGCAGTGCAAAGGCGAGAACCGCAGCAGGTAGAACGATTGGCAGTACGCGCCGGAGGTACCCCATTCTACTCTTTGAGATTATCCATGGAGAATACGGCCCAGGCTCATTGGTCTGATTGCGTCCCGCCTGTAATGGGACTTTGGCCTGTTAGAGCACCTTGGCACTGGCCCGGTGGAAGAGAGGCTGCGACACCACGCGAGATTAGGAACTAAAGTCTGGTCTGACAATCGCCATCCTGCATGTCAATGCGAGCCATAGCTGAGCTCCCAAAGCTTCCAAGAGCTGATATGCGCTTCCACGCGACGGCTTTCCGGGGCGCCGGGCTCACCCTTTAGGCCTTTCTGCCAGGGAACGGTCCGCCGATTTGCTCGCGCTGAGCATGCCGGGCGGTCGCCGCATTCCGGCGATTAGCACGCCGTTTGAGTTAGCTGCCGTGAACCCGTATATAGCCGACCACTTAGGGCTATCCTCCGTTTCTCGGTTGATTTTTATTCTGGTCTACCGAAATTTAAGCTAAAATTAATCAAAAAGCACAGCCGCGAAAGGGAGAGGCTTGCCAAATAGCCAGAAATTTGCGGCGCTGTTTGCCGCGCTCGTTCTGGGCGGGGGGCTAGTATTGGCTCCGGGCGCCGCGAGAGCAAAAAAGATCGGCGTCGCGTCCGCGGTCAGTCCGACCGTAACTGGAACGCCGCCAGGAGGCCGCCAACGCGTGCTCGCGGTCGGCCTCGACGTTCAACGCGATGAACGTGTCATTACCACTAAGGTCGGGCGGGCACAGCTTCTCTTTTTAGATGGAACGGCGCTCACCCTAGGACCAGAGAGCAAGGTGATACTCGATCGTTTCATCTATAATCCCCACAAAGGAACGGGTACGATCGCTCTCAATCTTGCTCAGGGAGCCTTACGCCTCGTTGGCGGCAAGATCAGCAAAGTCAACCCGATTAATATTCAGACACCCGTCGCCACGGTAGGCATTCGAGGCGGCATCAGCATCATCTTTTACGAGCCGGGGCAACCCCTGAAGGCGTTATTCCTGTTCGGCAAAGACATGTCTGTCAGTGCCAATGGCGTGATCGAGAACGCTCTGCGTCCAGGGTCGATCATCGCCGTGGGGAGCAATGGAAGCATCTCTCCGGCGCGTCTCGCCACCGCGCAGGAGGTGAAGGTGATGCTGGCGCCGCTTCTCGCGAACTCCGGCAACGAAAAGTCGACTTCGTTCGTCAATCAGGTCAACAACGCCGCGAACCGCACGAACGATGCGGCCAACAACACAAACGCTCCGCCGATTGGAGGCGGCTCTCCGAATTCGAGCGACGAGGCGGGCGGGCTCGGGAGCCAGAACGCGTCAAATCTCCCTCAGAATACTAACGATATCATAGCAAACTCAACGCAAACCGAAGGGACTCTGGGCAGCAATACCGGGAATGATAATAGCGGAAACACCAACGCAGGGACCGGCAGTACCGGGAACAACGCCAACTCGCAGTCCGGATCCACTTCTACTGGAGGAAATCAAACTGCCAACGCGTTTGCGGGCGGTGAGATTCGCGCGCCGGGTTACAATGAGAAAAGCTTTAACCCCAGCACAGAGGATGCCGATCGCGACGCAACGACGAACACGACGGTACAGAGCGAAAGTGTTGCCAACGGCGAGATCCAGCTTGGGTTTGCGAACGGCGATAATGTGACGCTGCCCTATGCCGCCGGTTCCACTCTTCTGCTATACAGCGCCGACAACAGCACCAACTTTTCCGGACCGATCATTGGCGGCGGCGTCGTCGCCGCCGACCGGTCGTTTTTCTTCTATAACGGCCTTCTTTCGGGCTCCTCGCGAACTCCCATCGCCATCTTCGGCGGAACGCCGACGCCGACCACGGGCTTTCCAATAACAGGCTTTGGCGCATATGCCGTCGGCGATGCGTTCAACACCGTGCCGTTCTATCCCGTTGCGGATTACGACGCTGCGACCGAGCGAAGCCCTGAGAGCATCAGGACGCTCGTTCAAAACGGTGCGGTGTCCTCGCTTTACACGGCGTTCAGCGGCCCCCTGTCGATCACGCAACAGAACGCCGCGAACGCAGGGCCGGCAGAATTTCAGGCGAGCCTCGGCGTCGAGGGTCAGGGGCCGCACCAGACCTCGTTCCTGGTCGGGGAGGTGGGTGGCTTCGTTACGGAAAGCGCTGCCAAGGGAATCGCGCTTGGCGGCGCCGTTCGCGGCGTGTTTCAGGAGGACGCGAATAACGCTCCGCTCTTCATCGCTGGCGGGGCGTCGAGCGCCGAAGTCGGCGGCCCCGGAGATGTCGAAGGTAACGCGATCTTCGGTCCGGACGCGGCAAACATTGTTCTGGTTCCGGATCAACTAGGGTTGGATGCGAATGGAACCTCCGTTCAGCGGATGCCAGGTGTGATCGCAAGCGGCACTATCGGCCAGTGGGCGAACTCGTCTGCGACGGCGAACTACGCGGTTGTCGAGGCGACGCAAATACCCACCCCGTCGGGTCTCGGAACATCGCGCACGAGCGAGACGCTTCAAGGCTACGCCGGAACTGTAATGTTCTCTGCCGGAGGCTCGGACGATATCCATCCCGACACCAATGGCGAGATCCTCACCACTACCAACAGTCCGCCATCCGGGCTCATCAAGATCACCACCGATCCGGCGAGCAACCGGCTTCAAGCCACGTTTAATCTCGCGGACGGGTGGCACTCTCGGCTACAACCGAGCGTCACGCTCAACTTCGGAAATTTCTCCGGCAGTACAGGGACCGCATCGGCCTTCATAGACGATACGATCTTTGCCGCTCGGGAAAGCAACGCGCCCGGTAGCCCCAGCTCGTTGACGACCGTCAAGGACGGTAAGTTAATGACGTCCCCGGTGACCGCGCAACTGCTCATGGTCAGTGCGGCGGCGGTTCCGCTAAACGCGGCGGACGGCTTCCTTCCCTCCGGCGTCAAGCTATGCACGTGCAGCTTCCTGAATTGGGGCTATTGGGAGGGGACCATCCAACACACAGCTGCGAATGATTCTGAGAACGGTATGGTTTCCGGCATTCCCGTCTCGACATGGGTTGCCGGAACGGTTGCTAATCCGACCTGGCTTCCCACGACGGGCGAGGCCGTTTACCAGGGGCAGATCATCGGCAATGTTGACAATGGTGGAAATAGTTACCTTGCCGCGGGGTCGTTTCAAAACAGCTGGAATTTTGCAGCGCGGAGCGGGGCGGTGAAAATAGACCAATTTGATAAAGGAACATTCACGGGCACCGCGACTTCAGCCGCCGGCTCGGCTAACTTTACCGGCAGCTTTGTGGGCACGAGGGGCGCGCACCAACTTCTGTCCGGCACACTCAACGGTTCATTCTTCAAAAGCGCGAGCGATGTCGCGCGCGAGGCACCGGCGGGTATGGGAGGCGCTTTCGCGATTACCGGCCAATCATACAAGGCCGCAGGCACGTTTGCCGCGCAGAGAACGCGATAAATCGGAGGCCTGTTTCTGACGCTCTATTCCCGCAAGGCCGTGCGAAAGGACCAAGCTTTGCGGCGCTTGACGGGTCGCTGAAGTACCCGATAAGCGAGGTGCGGCGGGTCGCCGCGTGTGGCGCTGTGATGCGCACCCGAGCCATCACAAACAAGCGTAGGGTTGCGTATAGGGGGATGTGCGTGAAGCAGGCTAAGCCGAGAAGCCGAGCCAAGCGCCGGAGGCCCAGGTCGGCCGATTTTGTACGAATTCCTATGCTGGCCGCGACCTTGGCGGCGGCGTACCTCTGCATGTCCGTTGTGTCCCTGCCGGCCAGGGCAGGAACAGCGTCATCTGCGTCCTCATCCGCGAAGAAGCAATCAAAGAGCAGTTTGTGGGCCGCCTACCACCGCGCCTTCGAGGCGATGATTCAGGACATCACCAATCTGGATAAGACGTTCACCTTTGCCGAACTGGCCGTTCAGGTCGGCGATTATGAGGGCGCAATATCGGCCTTCGAGCGGATGCTGCTCATCGATCCCAACCTGCCGCAAGTCAAGGTCGAGCTTGGTGCCCTCTATATGCGCCTCGGCAGTTATCGTATGGCGCAGACGTATCTCAACGATGCTCTCGCTTCGCCAAACCTGCCCAAGCCCGTACGAGCGCACATAGACAAGCTCCTGGCCGAAGCAGCCAAACAAATCGCACCCAATCACTTTCTTGGCTCTATCACGCTTGGCGCTCGCTATCAATCCAACGCAAACGCGGGGCCGAGCAGTTCGCTCGTCGAGGTCGGCGGCGCGCTCGCAATTCTCAGCAATCGCTTTACCAGCAAACGCGACTGGAATGGCTTTCTTCTCGGTCAAGCGACCGACATCTACGACTTTGGAACGCAAAGTGGCACCACCCTGGAGACGAATGCGACGGCCTACGGTGCAGACCAAGAGACTCAAAAGCAGGTCAATGTCGGTTTTGCCGAACTGACGAGTGGGCCGCGCTTCAAGCTGTTCCCAAGCTTGATTGCAAACGCGACCGTCAAGCCTTATGGTATCGCTGACATCGTCAGTCTAGGGCACGCTCGGTACTACTGGGCCGGGGGAGGAGGCATCGAGCTTACGAAGGCGCTGACGCCGCGGATCGGGCTCGACATCACGTCTGAATTCCGAAACCGCGTGTTCCAGAATAGCAGCGAGCTGCCATTCAACGATCTCCAGACTGGCCTCCAAAGCTACAATCGGATTGCGATTCAGGAGCATGTGACGGCGAAGCTCACATTGCTACAGGCCTTCATCTTCGTGGACAGCCGCGCCCGGTACAAACCCTTTGCGAATGACGAATATTCAGGAACGGTCGGTGTGAACTACCGATACCTCCCGCTCATCTCGTTCGATGGTGCTGGACCGTGGGTATCTTCGCTGGCGGCGACGCGAACGATCACTCCCTACGACGCCGCAGACCCGACGATTAATCCAAATGTCGTGCGAGAGGATCGGGATTGGGAGGTCAACGTCTCCACAACAATCCCCGTCACGAGTAGCCTTGCGCTCGCGGGGACCCTGGGATACTTCAGACGCAACTCGACGTTGCCGAATTTCCGTTTCACAAATAAGTACGGCAGCCTCGCGGTGAGCTGGCGCTTTTAGGCCGAATCCCCCGAATTTGCAATTGGGCGATGCCTCGGACAACCGCGTGTGGCGGCACCAAATCGAGCGGCGGGGGAAAACCGGGCCGGCGCAACGTACCTCGGTGACGAATGGCCTAAATGCCCGATGGCTGTCGGCATTCCTTACACTATTGGTCTGAGTCGAGCGGCTTTCGAAATCCCGATGATTGGAAACATTGGAAATTTCCCACGTCAGCAAGGCTGGCATGGTTAATGCTTGGTCACGAACTGGTCTGGTACCCGCTGGATAATGTTGTCATGCCAACCAGGTCGAGGCGTGGATCGGGATCGAAGCGTGGGATGACCAGCAGGACGGGAGTGGCGTTGAGGCAGAAGGGCGATCCTTACTGCCGCGTGAACTACAAAGACGGCCGAAACAGCATGAGAGAGCGAGTGCTGCAAGATTTGAATTAACTCTGAGAGGTACAAAAAGGGGGACCAATTTCGTGTTAGCCCCGGACTCGAAAGCGGGTCGCGGCTAAGGAGGTGGTATGACGAAAAAGGTTCTCTTGGCGGGCACCGCTGCATTTGTGCTGTGCTTGACGCTGCCGGTGATGTCGGCTTCTGCCGACGGTTATAGCGAGATTAGCGGTTTTCGAATCTTCGCTGCATTCACGCCTAACCCGTACGAATCGCCGCCAGGCTATGCGACAGAACTCGATCGAGAATCCGTGGCGCCTCGTCACGCAGGCTCAGAAATCGGATCCGTAGGCGATTTGGCTGCGAAGGCTGCATCAATCGCCGCTGTCGGAGACGCTGACAGCGGCATCGGAGCGCCTCGACGTCATAGAGGCGGCTACGTCATTACGGGAGCGATGCCTTGGTTGATCGCCGGCGGCGCGGGGGCACCCTTGGATGCACGTGTAGGCGATGTATCGCTGAGGGATCCTATCGATACCAAGGCAAGCCTCGGCGATAACAGTGTCTCGGAATATTGGAGTAATGGCTATAAGGGCCGAGTGGAAGGCAAGGCGATAACGAGCGGCCTTATGGGAGGCGAGATGGTTGGGCCCCGCATTGAAGGGGCTGGTGATGGCGGTGGCAGCGCTGGCTTCGAGAATGGTCTTAACGGCACGTGGAGAGGATTGAGTGGCTCCGCGATGGCTGACGACGCGACGCGTGACACACATTCGGCGGATGGCAGTCCGGCCACGGCTCCTCGGTTTGGCGATGGTATCTATAATACACATGATGACGCTGGCGGTGTCGGACTTGCTCATGGCGAAGTATCGGCTTCAAGCAGTTATGGGCGTGGCGGGAACTTTGGTGATTCTACGGGCGGCGGTGAGGGGGGCACTGGGGACAAGGTTGGTACTTCCGGTCTGGGCAACAATCAAACATTTGTTGGCCTGCACGGTGGCAACGGTGGATTGCCTGCCGCGTTTAGTGACGCTGGGGATCCGGTGCCGAGCCCAAGCGAGAATGTTGCGAACGGACCCGCAAATGTACCGCTGCCGGACCCGCCGACTTCTGTCCCTGAGCCTGCATCCCTATTGTTGTTCGGAGCGGCGCTCATTGCTTTTGCTGCACTCTGGCGCTGGCGTGAGAGGCAATAGCAGATAGGGATCCGTATGCGCTGTTCCGATCCGTGCAAATTTTCTGGCGGCAGCCAAAACTAAAAAGTCTCAGTTTATTCCGAGTTCCCAACTTGTCCTTCGATCTCTCATGCGCCGCGATGTCGGAAGAGCCACGCGGCTCCGGCGAGGGTGAGGAGGGCGATGATGGCCATGGGCCAGAGTTGGTGGAAGACGAGGCGGGCGGGGAGCGCTTCGAGAAAGACGCCGCGGATGACGACGAGGAAGTAGCGCATGGGATTGGCGTAGGTGATGTCCTGGACGATGGCCGGCATATTGGCGATCGGGGTGG
>JBJKQX010000573.1:0-4921 GCA_046704965.1 Binataceae bacterium (SeqCode) | reverse complement strand
GATATAGGTCTCGGTGGTTGGCGAAGGGCAGGTGTACGAGCTGATAGTGAATCCGCCCGAGCTGTTGGAGGTGGCCGCCGCCAGCACCGACCCGCCCGCGCCGTAGCCGCTGCTGGTCATCGCTTCGAACAGTATGCCCGCGCCGCTGATCGGGCTTTGCGGCCCACCGCCATCGACGCGCCCAGCAAACGCCGCACCCGCCACCGGGCCTGCGCCGACGCCCGAACCGCCGCCGCATCCCGCAAGCATCAGCGCCAACACGACTGCCGCGAGCACAATGCCATTGCGCCGCCAATTTTTACGAAAGTAATTTTTTTTCGTCATTGTGATTCTCCCGCTGCGCTGCAGTTCCTCGTCCCTCGTCCGTGCCTTGAGAACCCGGGGGCGTCAGGAGCGACCTCAGATCGAGGTGCTCTGCGAAGGCCTCGAAGCTTTGCACCAGCCGGGCGCCTTGCGCTTGCGCGTTTTCCCCCGCCTTATCGTTGAGTTGCCTGACCAATATTGAGATTGGAGTAGGTGCCGGGGCAGGCTCGGAGAACACCGGCATTCGGAAACCGATTCCTTCGGGAACGAGCCTTTCGCGGCATCCAGTCGGATAGCATTCGGTGTTCGCGAGCAGGACCAGCCCTTTGTCATCGCGCAACAGCGCCGTATCGAAAACCGCGCTGGCGGTTGCCATCCTGACCAAGCGCAGGCGCTGCCACAGCACCGGATAACCGCGGACGAACCAGCATCCGATGCCATTGTGCGGCGTCCTGGAGCCAAGCCAGATTTCGAGATTCGCCTGAGCTCCGCTCGAGGTCCGATAACTTGCGCCAGCCGCGAGCGTGTAGAGGTTGAGGCGATCGCTCCACCGCCTCGTGCTATGAAAACGCCCAACCGAACGCGGCAAAGAGACCCGGCTTTCCGCCTGCGGCGCGAGGAGTGAGCGTGGGAGAAAGAGATACTGGAAAAAGGCAAAGGCCATCACCAGCCCCCCGAGGCCGACCAACTTGCTTGTCATCGGCCGACCCCGAACAGAAATCCCGCGGCCAGCACGAATAACGTCCCGCCGATCATGTAATCCGCAGCCACAGCGCATCCGCCCAGGACCGGAAACAGATGGGCCAGGCAGTAGTACAGCACGAGCGCGCACAGGCGCAGCAGATTGAAGACGTAGGCGAGCGCGATCGCTCCGGCGACGAACAGCAGATGCGGCAGCATGCGCATCCTGCGTAGATGGCCGATCACCAGCGCCAAGACGCCCATCGCAACCGCGCCGTGAAGACCGTTGCAACCAGGCGCGATAAACATCCCGAGCTCATCGTGGAAGAACATCAGCTTGAGCGCTGCGCCGCTTACCGGTACGCCCAGTAGCGCGGCAAACGAACGCGCGGCTTCGGCCCCGAGGCGTTGAAGCGGCAGATCGACCATGCTGGTGAAGAAAGCCGGGACCGGGTTGACAAACAGCAGCAGGAAGAGCGCGAAGCCCGCCTTGCGCCAGGCCCGCGCACCGCCGAATAAAACCGTCACTCCACTCGCATACAAGTAGAGCGATAGCCCCGTGGGCAGGAGGTGGAGCTCGGCGTCGCGGCTCAGGAACAGGAGCGGCGAGCCGTAATATTGAACACCCGCTCCGGCCATCGCCAAGGCGATAAACCCCAACCCCCACCAGCTTCCACCGCTGGCGAAGTCTTCCCGGCGCAGTTCCCGAATCGCGAGTATTATCGCCGCAGGAACCGCAAATGCGCCGATAGAGCGCAGGCTATCGGTGGTCCAGAGCACCCACAGTTGCACGAACTGCCACCAGAAAAGCCCCAGCCCGGCAATCGTGATTAGGCCGACCGCAACCAGCAGTCCACTGCGCCCGCTTGCAGCAGGCGGACTTTCGCGCAGGACGCTCGCATCAAGCGTCGTTTCCCCTGAACTCATTGTGTTTGCGCGTTGAAGCTATTTGCGCGAACGAGACTTGAATCGCGCGCGGACAACCGGCAGAGCCGCGGCGGCTCCGCCAAGAAGAGCCAGAATCGCTGAAGGATTTTCGGGCGATGCCTGCGTGCAGCCACCAAAGGCAAGGCTTGGTGAACTCGAGGCCGCGATGACGCCGACAATAGCAGCCGCGACTATCACAACGTTGGCCATCGCTTTACCAGATAGAATGCGTTTTCTCTTCCGACCGACCATCATTCTCACTTGCATTTCTCCCACCTTGTTTTTCACCCTTGGCGACTGGACGGAACTAACCAGCGACGCCTCACCCCCTGCGCCGATTACCATTCGACAAGCTTGCGGAAGTTCGACGAGTCGGTCAGCTTTGCAACTCCAGCGATGCTCTCTGTCTCCTCTGTCCTCAATTTGACTTGCGAATTGATTGGACTTGTCAGGGGTGCATGCCACCGTGAGGACGATCGACGCGAGGGCGCACCGCAAACCATACGCGCACAACGCCGCGACACTCAGAGTTGAGCGAGAACAGAATCGGAGCGCAGATCGCGAAACCGCTGCTGCCGGGCCCATGATGATGCCGGCCGGTCGATCACACCAAAAACCTGACACAGTGTCACGTCTTCGTCGCAACGACGATTTTGACTGGAAGAGACACGGTGACCCAAGACTCGAAAGATATGCCGGGTACAAATTGAGTATGTCAGTTAGACAAACGTGGGTAGTTACCGGCTCCGACTGACCATACCAGGCCGACACTTCTCCGCTCGGTCGCAATGCTTTCGCGGAGCGTTCCGACCATTCGTCCACGTCGCGGGAGTTCCTACCGGGGGCATCAGCCTATTCGGATGAGCGATGGTGGCAGCCACAATCGTCCGCACCCGTCCAAATTCGACGGAGTGATCAGGCTTTCCATGCCGGGATCGCGCACCAAGCATCCGATCTCGCGGCGAACGACGGCCGCGGCCTGCGAAAGTTGCCGCGCTTCATCGGCGGAGAGCCTATCTTTGTTAGCTACTCGATCGTGAATAGCTTCCAGCCGCACAGTCTTCCAGCGCTAAAGAATGCTTTGAGCCGGGCAAAGAAGCCTTATTTGCGGTTCGCGTCGACCCATTGATATAAGCTGGATTAAGTTGCCGACGACGGCAATTTGCTTTCCGACTTCCATGAGATTTGGCTTGGATGGCCGTCTCAGCGGGTCGACGGGGGAGAGTTCTTGGACAAACACAACAAGCGCTCTCGCGTCATCGCGGCAATCATGATCGTGATTGCGGTGGCGGCGCTGGTTGCGAATTTCGGTTCCGAGCGGCTGCATGTGCACTGGGTGGGCCAGATCGCTCAGCTTCTGATCCTCGCCGAGATCCTGGTGTTTATCGTTCTTGAGCGGTTCGAGGTATTCGAACCGGTCCGCGAATCGATGCAGGACTTCCACGCCACGCTCAGCGAGATGGACCAGCGGCTCGACACCCGACTTGCGAGCCTGGAGCACATCGGCGACGTGCTCGCCGAAGCCGGCGAGGTGACGGCGCAGGCGAGCCCGGCGGAAATGTACCGTGAGGCCGCGCGCCTTTTACGCGATGAACTGGCGACGGACCCGGGAGGGCCGCAAATCCTGAGAACCGCGCGCCTGAGCGGACTGTTCGCCAAGCCCGACGACCCTGTCTACCACCCCGACGAGATCGACGCCGTCAACGAGTTCGTGACCGCGCTGGGCGCTTACGACGAGGCGCTCGACGGACAAGGAGCAAGCCCGTGGGCGCATCTGTGGACCAAGCGAACCTTGTTTGCAATCGGCGACCTGGCGTCATTCGAAGCGTTCACAATGCGCCTGCCCCTCAACGGACGGCCGGCTGCGCCCGGCTTTGCTATCGCCCCTCATCAACGCACGCGAAACCTGACCATAAAGGTGCTGGTCAAATCGCGACCCGAGCCCGCACTGTCGCCGCTGCTAATCCTCGGTGAGCGCGCGGCCTGCCTCACCTTCGAGGAGCCTTCCCATCCGGCTCCCCATTGGGGAATCTTTCTTCGAGGGGCGAAGTTCGCGTCGTTGTTCGCGCGATGGCACGACGAGGTCTGGCACAGCCCCGACGCCTACACGATTTATTCGCGCGACGGGGTCAACGAGCGGGAGCTCGAGCGAGTGCGCGGCAGACTCGAGGCGATGGGCGAACAGCGCACGGACGAGGTGAAGCACCCCTGAGCGGCTTGTTGCCGGAAATCAAACTTTGCCCGATGTCCGTTTGGTTCATAGAACATGCGCGAACAACCAGAAACCAGGTACGCGCGCAGCGGTAGCGTCAGCATCGCGTACCAGGTCGTCGGCAATGGCCGCGCGGACCTCGTTTTCGTGCCAGGATGGGTGTCGCACGTCGAGTATGCCTGGGAGGAGCCCACTCTGGCTCCTTTCCTGGAACGGCTGGCCAGCTTTTCGCGGCTTATCTTCATGGACCGCCGCGGCACGGGACTCTCCGACCCGGTCGAGCGTCTGCCCACTCTGGACGAGCGAATGGACGATCTGCGGGCGGTGATGGATGCCGCGGGGTCAGAGCGCGCCTTTCTGTTTGGAATCTCCGAGAGTGGGCCGATGTGTTCCTTGTTTGCCGCTATCTGGCCGGAGCGCACCGCTGGGCTGGTGCTATGTAACACGACCGCCCGGTTTTTGGTGGCGCCGGATTATTCGGCGGGAGCAACTCAGCGGCAAGCCGAACGCCTGCTGGCAAGGTGCCAGGCCGAGTGGGGCACCGGCTCCATCGGTGCCACGATATTCGCCCCGAGCAAGGCCTCCGACGATGAGTTTCGGCGCTCCTGGGGGCGATTGGAGCGACGCTCGGTGAGTGCCAGCGGGATCTCCAAAATGCTAGCGATGGTGATGGACATCGACTGTTCCCCTTCGCGATTGGAAGTCGTCCAGCCCGGACGGGGGCCACACCAAGAAGAAGTGCAGCCATGACTACCAGGCCCAAAACGATATGATGTTTGTTCACGCCGGTGCTCCTTG
>JBJKQX010000572.1:0-3481 GCA_046704965.1 Binataceae bacterium (SeqCode) | reverse complement strand
AACCACTACTTAACGGAAGGACTTACGACCGATGCCTCGCGCAAAAGGCGGATTCAAAACCCGCCGTCGTCATAAACGGCAGCTCAAGTTCGCCAAGGGATTCGTAGGTGGGCGCAAAGTCTACCGTCAGGCGCGCAACACCTCCGAGAAAGGCCTCACCTACGCCTATCGCGACCGCAAACAGAAGAAACGCGAGTTCCGCTCGCTCTGGATCACCCGAATCAACGCGCTCGCCCGCGAATTCGGGATATCGTACAGCCGTCTGATGGAAGGACTGACCAAAGCGGGGGTCGCGCTCGACCGCAAACAGATCGCCGCGCTCGCCCTTCAGCGCGACGGCTTGTTTAGCGAGCTGGTGCGCACCGCGAAAAGCGCGCTCGGGCTCGAAGCCGCCTAAGTCCGAACCGACTCATTCGCCTGCGCACCGAAAAGCCATGTGGCATTAAACGCCACATGGTTTTTTTGTTTGAATAGGCGGGTGAAACCAAAACCTCGGGAAGCTTTTGATGAAGGACAAACTTGAGGATATCAGGCAGCGCGCGATGACCGACCTGGCCGAGAACGCCTCTGAGGAGCAGATGGAGTCGGTGCGCGTGCGCGTACTCGGTCGCTCGGGCGAGCTTACCGAGTTGATGCGCGGGATGCGCGACGTGCCGCCCGAGGAACGCCCCGCTATCGGACAGCTCGTCAACCAAATAAAGCGCGAACTCGAAGACCGAATCGAGGCTCTCAGGCAAAAGCACAAGGTCGCGGCGCTCGAACGTTCGCTCGAGCAGGCCAAGCTCGACGTGACGTTGCCCGGCGCGCAGGTCCCGCGGGGAAGAATCCATCCGGTTACGCATATCCTGGAGCGGATGCTCGATATCTTCGTCTCGATGGGCTTCGAGGTCGCGATGACGCGCGACGTCGAAGACGACTTCCATAACTTCGAGGCCTTGAACTTCCCGCCCGACCATCCGGCCCGTGAGATGCAGGACACTTTTCTGGTCGGAGGCGGACTGCTTCTGCGCTCGCATACCTCCAACGGGCAGATTCGCGTGATGGAAGAGCGCAAGCCTCCCCTTGCCGTCGTGTGCCCGGGGAGATGCTACCGGCGCGACGAGCTTTCAGTTCGCGCCTCCCCGATGTTCACGCAAATCGAGGGATTCATGGTCGACCGCGTCGGGCGCATCGCGATGACGCATCTCAAAGGCGTGCTGGTCGAGTTCCTGCGGGCCTTTTACGGCCCCGACACGAGCGTGCGCTTTCGCGCAAGCTATTTTCCATTCACCGAACCGAGCGCCGAGGTCGACATCCATTGCGCGCTGTGCAAAGGCGCGGGATGCCGCGTGTGCAAGCACACCGGATGGACGGAGATCCTCGGCTGCGGAATGATTCATCCCAACGTGCTGCGCGCCGTCAATCTCGATCCCGACGAATATCAGGGCTTTGCCTTCGGCTTCGGCGTCGAGCGCCCCGCCCTGCTCAAACTCGGCGTTGACGACATGCGACTGTTCTTCGAGAACGATCTGCGCTTTCTGGCGCAGTTTCCGTCGCTCGATGGAGGATGGGCGTGAAGGTATCGCTCAGGTGGCTTGAAGAGTTCGTCTCCGTCGACGCGACGGTCGATGAGATAGCACGCAGGCTTACGGTTGCGGGGCTCGAGGTCGAGGACGTCGAGCGGGTGACGCCCTCGTTTTCGGGCGTGGTAATAGCGCGCGTGTAGGAAGTCGGAAAACATCCCAACGCCGACCGTCTGAGCCTCTGTCAGGTCGACGCGGGCGGGGCCGGACGTTTCTCGGTCGTATGCGGCGCGCCCAACGTGGAGCGCGGGATGACCGCGGCGCTCGCGACCGTCGGAGCACGTCTCGGAAAGGAACCTGAGCTTCAGGCCGCCGTGATTCGGGGCGTGCGCTCGGAAGGGATGCTTTGCTCCGAGCGCGAACTGGGACTGTCCGA
Organism: Binataceae bacterium (SeqCode); assembly: GCA_046704965.1. Taxonomy (GTDB): domain Bacteria; phylum Desulfobacterota; class Binatia; order Binatales; family Binataceae; genus DTIX01. The sequence continues at coordinate 1,543 of JBJKQX010000572.1, read as the reverse complement.
GGACCATCACGGGATTCTGTCACTGCCGCACGACGCGCCGATCGGCAAACCGTTCTCCGAATATCTCGGTCTCGACGACACGATTCTGGATATCGCGATAACGCCCAACCGCGGCGATTGTCTCTCGATTCTCGGAATCGCCCGCGACGTTGCCGCGCTGTTTCGCGCAAAGCTCAAGATTCCGCGAGTGCGCCGGCTCGGAATCGAACGACATCCCAGCGACTCCGACGGCGCATCCGAAGCTGGGTTCGCGGTTCACATGGCGGCGCCTGAGCTCTGCCCGCGTTACTGCGGACTCAAGATGACCAACGTTCGCGTCGGGCCGTCGCCGGCATGGATGCGCCGGCGTCTCGAGACGGCCGGGATGCGCAGCATCAACAACGTGGTCGACGCCACCAACTATGTAATGCTCGAAGTCGGGCAGCCTCTGCACGCGTTCGACTTCGAGAAAATTGGAGCGCATACGATAGTGGTGCGGCGCGCAGGCTCCGATCGCGAGTTCGTGACGCTCGACGACGCGCGCCGCGCACTCCAGCCCGACGACCTGGTCATAGCCGACGCGGAGAAACCGCTTGCTATCGCGGGCGTGATGGGCGGCCTCAACTCGGAAGTCAGCGAATCGACCCGGACCCTCCTGCTCGAAAGCGCCTACTTCGAGCCGATGACAGTCGCGAAAACCGCGCGGCGGATGGGCCTTCGTAGCGAGGCCAGCTACCGCTTCGAGCGCGGCATCGACCACGCGGGTCAAACCGAGGCGTTAAACCGCGTGGCCGAACTGCTGAGACATCATGCAAATGCGCGCCCGGAGGGCAGCATCGCGGATTTCGAGCCTAGGTCGGCACCCACGCGTGAAATCGCTCTCGACCTGAAGCGGATGAATGCGTTGCTCGGCGTGGAGGTCGGTGCGGCAGAGGCCCGGCGCCGGCTGATTTCGCTGGGCGCCTCGGTCAAGCGCGGTGAGCGTCGCGACGCTTTGACCGTCACGCCACCTTCCTATCGTTCGGATTTGAATGAGCCGACCGACCTTGCGGAAGAAGTTGCCCGGCTGTCGGGATACGAGGAGGTTGCGCCGACTCTGCCGCCGAGGCTGTTCGCCTACGCGTCGCGCAATCGCGAGCGCGAGTTCTTCCGCGGTACGCGCGAAGTCATGCTGGGCGCGGGATTCACCGAGGCCGATACGATCGCGTTCATTTCGCCCGCCGATAACGCGAAATTCACCGGAACAGGCGGCGGAGAGGCGCTTCGCGTGCAGAATCCGCTTTCCGAAGAGTTGCACGAGATGCGCCGGAGCCTGGTTCCCGGTCTGCTCGGGATGCTCAAGTTCAACCTCAACCGGCAGGCCAGCGAGGTCCACGCCTTCGAAATTGCCAAGGTGTTCGCGCGCGTCAAAGAAACGGTCGTGGAGAGTTATCACCTGGCGGTATTGTCCTACGGCGATTATGCACTCGCCGAGATCGGGCGGCCGGCGATAAAATCGGGCTTCTTTACCCTTAAGGGAGTGGTCGAAACCTATTGCCGCGCGCTCGGGGTCGATGATCGGATT
>JBJKQX010000571.1:0-10128 GCA_046704965.1 Binataceae bacterium (SeqCode) | reverse complement strand
GTTCGTGATAGCGCCGCGCGATACGAAGCGCTTCATCCGGGCCGCCGACCGCGATCAGGTCGCCGCTCTTGAGAAACCCGTAATAGTCGCCGGTTATCTGTTCCGGGTCGAACTTTGCCGCGCCGGTCAGATACTTGTACGACTCGTCCTGGGCTGAGGCGCGTGCCACGGTCGATACGAGCTCGAAACCCTTGCGCACGTACCACAGAATCGCGTCGCGGGCGATTTTCTCGGTCTCTGCCGGGTCGTCGCCTATCAGACCCATGATGTTCATCGAGATCTGATTGTTGACCGAAAGCCCGACCGGCTTCGCGTGGGCGATAGTCTCGCGATAAAGCTTGATGCGCGGGACGACGTCCTGAAGTTCAACTCCGAGCGTGAAACATAGCGCGCCCAGCCCGCGTTCAGCCGCAAGCTTGAAAGTTTCGGGATTGGTCGCCGCAACCCACATCGGCGGATGCGGCTTCTGGATGGGTTTGGGGATCACGGAGACCGGATGGTCAACCGACCAGAACTTTCCGCGATAGCTGAACGGATCCTCACGCCACATCCGCGGAATCATCTCGACCGCCTCCGCCCATCTGGGACGGGTCTGATCCGGCGTCATCCCGAATCCGAGAATCTCGTCCATCGTGGTCGCGCGCCCGGTTCCGAACTCGACTCGTCCGTCCGAGACAATATCCAGCACGCCGATTCGTTCCGCGACCCGCAGCGGATGATTGAACGGCAGAACCACCACGCCGTGACCGATACGGATATTTTTGGTGCGGCCGGCAATGTGTCCGAGAAATACTTCAGGCGCCGAGCAGTAGGAAAATTCGGGGAGAAAGTGATGCTCGACGGTCCAGGCCGAATCGTAACCAAACCTGTCGGCAAGCTCTATCTGTTCAATTGTCTCGCGATAAATTCTGTATTCGTAGTCGGCCGACGGAAAAGGTTTTACGGTCTCTATCTCGTAAATCAAACCGGCTTTCATCGTTCGAGGCTCCAGTTACGGAGAAATTCGTCCGCCGCACGCGTCAACGATCGCCGCAGGTCAAAGCGGGGGCCATGCAAATACCATAGGTTCGCAAGGCCGATATAGCTCGAAAAAATCTGCGTCGCCGCCCATTCAGCATCGAGGTCGGGAGAAAACGCGCCCAGCGCTTTTCCGCGTTCCACCATCTCTGTGAACGAACCAAGCCGGTCCAGGTTGGCCTGCCGAATGGCGCGCAGCACCCTCGGGCTTATCTTGTGCGATTCAAGCGTGATTATCAGAAGCAGCCGGCTGACCCATGGATTCTCTTCGTTGAGCCGCGCCATGTTCTCGAACACCCAGAGAAACTCACGCCTGAAATCAGCCTTGTCGGTCGCCGGCTGGTGTTCGCGCCGCGACTCGCGCCACTCCCCCAGCACCTTGTCCACTACTGCAAGAAAGAAGTCTTCCTTATCGGTGAAATGCCAGTAGAGCGCACCCTTCGTGACGCCCGCGGCCTTTGCGATTCGCGACAGCGATGTCCCCCGATATCCATACGACGCAAACAGGTCCATTGCCGCGTCTATAAGTACCTGGTCGAGCGAGCCTCGCCTTCGATTACCGGTTGGCGACTCCCGCTCCGACTGATGCTTTCTGGTTGTCGGAATCATCGAGATGACAGACGAATATGCTGAGACAGCGCGATAAGCGCGTCAAGGAGGAAAGCTTTTTTTAATACCAAATGAATGGCAGGGCAGCGGCAGAAGCCGCGATTCCGCCTGGAAGACTTCTGCCCTTTCGGAAACGTGCGGCGGCGTTTAGTTCCGGCTGGACGGTTCGGATTCCGGCAGCTTCATGTTGCGCTCGAGGCACCATCGATCGATGACCTCGGCGTTGAAGCGCCAGTCCGTGCCGATCCGGAAGCCCGGCAGCTCTCCGCGACGCAGGAGCTTGTAGATGGTCGACGGATGCACCCGGAGATACTCCGAAAGCTCTTTAACCGTCATCACGCGTGGTAAGCTATATTTCGATTCGGTCGCCATGATTTCTCCAGCCAGCGCTGGCTCGGTGCGCCTCATGCGCGCCAGATTGGAAGTTTTCTTCAGTTTCTGCACGAGGAGTTGTATACAACACTCCTAGCTCTGCCCTACATGCTTTATTAACTCGCAAAACTGCCGCGCTAGGTCAAGTCGTGCTAATTCTGGGTTTGGACAGCGACGGTCGTTTCCTCCACCAACCAAAGGCCCGGAACTGATTATTGGAGCAGTAAGGCATCTGTACTTAAACGTGAGCGCTGTGGCATTCTCAGAACTCCTAAGGCCATTAAGCACCGTGAAGAAAGCACTAAGCAAAGGCTGGTTTGTAGCTGCGGTTGCGCTTATGGTTTCGGTGCTTGCGGCTTCGCCCGCAACCGCCGCGTCTCTTCAGATAAACAGCTCCGCGATCCGAAGCGGCGGCCGGATTCCGACCGTCTTTACATGTCAGGGCGCCGACAAATCTCCGCCGCTCGGATGGTCGGGAGTTCCGCGCGGGACCAAAGCGCTTGCCATCATAGTTGAAGATCCAGACGCGCCCGGCGGCACTTTCTTTCATTGGATCGCGTTCAACATCCCGCCCGCTTCATCCGGCCTCAAGGAGGGCGTGCCGAATCGCGCCGAGCTTGCAGACGGCGCAACTCAGGGAACCAACAGCTTCGGCCGCGTGGGTTATGGAGGGCCTTGCCCGCCACCCGGTCCGCCGCATCATTATCATTTCCGCTTGTTCGCGCTCGACGAGCGGGTGCATCTCGGTCCCGGAGCAGGAGCGTCCGAGCTTGAGCAGGCAATGCACGGCCATATCAAGGCCAGCGCCGAACTTGTCGCTCTTTTTGGTCGTTGAGAAACGATTGCATCGATTGTGAGGAGAACGCGGAAGACGGTTCCGCGCCGACCTGTCCCGCGGACGCCCGCTGTTGCCTGACGCCTGCCACGCGCTTGCGTGCCCACGGATCGGTCACGGCAGATCTGGCGGCAAATCGAACATAATGGCAATGTCTGGCAAACGGCCTGCTTTGCGGGAATCATAACGCCCGAAGAGCCTCAAAAGACGAGCTATCCGGTTACGTGCCGATTCGCCGGTTCGGCCTTATGAGTCAGACGAGCATGGACGCGCCGGCATTGCTTGCGGCGCGTGACTGTTTGACGCTGGCGACATAAGGGCGGCGTACGCCTGAAAGTCGTCCCAGACGGAATTGCAATCAGGTCGTCCCGGATCTCAAAGAACGTGTACCAGCAATGAGAATTCACGCCGAATTTGTCAGCTCCGCGCCCTCACTGCGCGAGTGCCCCGTATGGGATCGGTTGGAAGTCGCGATCGTGGGGCGCTCGAATGTCGGCAAGAGTTCCCTGCTCAATGCCATTGCAGGCTCTCAGAAGCTCGCCCGCGTGAGCAAGACTCCCGGCCGCACCCGAAGCCTCAACTTTTTTGCGGTTGGTGAATCGCTCGCGCTGGCCGATCTTCCGGGTTACGGCTACGCGAAGATGTCGCAGTCGGAAGCTCGGCGCATATCGGCCTCGATGCAGGAATTTCTCGCCCGGCGCACAAACCTGTGCGGACTGGTGCTGCTGATCGATTCGCGGCGAGGTCCCAGAGACGAGGAATTGCATCTGGCTGCGGCAGCGCGCGAGCGCGGACTCGGGCTGGTGGTGGTCGCGACCAAGTGCGACAAAATAAAGCGCTCCGAACGCCGCCGCTCCATCGCCCGCTTCGACCCAATCGACGCAGAACCGGTCCTGTGTTCGACTCTTACGGGTGAAGGAATAGAAGAGGTCCGGGAACGCATCCTGGGCCTGGAACGTGACGCGCGCGAGGGCGACAGGTCACGCGCCCATGGTCGTTGAACGGAACCGATGCATCCCGAGGTAAGCGTCGTCATCCCAACGCATAACCGCCGCGCGATGGTCGTGGAGGCGGTCGAATCCGTACTCGCACAGACCTTTCGTGATTTCGAGCTGATCATAGTCGACGACGGTTCCACCGACGGCACGTACGAGCATCTGGCGCGCATCCTGGACGGTCGCGGCGACGCCGCGCCGACGGTTCGAATCGAGCGGACCGCGAATCGAGGACCCGCAGCAGCACGAAATCGCGGCATTTCACTGGCACGCGGGTCGCGGGTCGCGTTTCTCGATTCGGACGATCTGTGGTCGCCGCTAAAACTCCAGCGCCATCTCGCCTACGCGCGATCCCACCCGGAATTTCCCATCTGCCAGACCGCGGAAATCTGGATTCGGTGCGGCAGGCGGGTGAATCCAGGACGGCGCCATCTGAAGCGCGCGGGCGATATCTTCATGGATTCCCTGCGCACCTGCCTCATCAGCCCTTCCGCAGTGATGATCGACAGGCAAATACTTGTCGAAACCGGCGGCTTCGACGAGGATATGGTTGCGGCGGAAGATTACGATCTGTGGCTGCGAATTTTGGCTCTGCACGAATCCGGGCTTCTCGATGAGCCGCTGGTGACCCGGCGCGCCGGTCATCGCGACCAGCTTTCGTCTTCAGTTGAAGCGCTTGACCGTTTCAGGATTCTCGCGCTGGCGAAACTGCGTGGCATGTCGACGTTGGAGCGGGAACGACGCGAGGCCGCGGCGGCGGTGCTTGCCGAAAAATGCGCCATCTATGCGAAGGGTTTGCGCCGCAGACAAAGGATGGAAGATGCGCGATTTCATGAATACCTCGCGCTATGCGCGCGGAGCCGATGGCGCGACGCGCCCGATTCCTCGCTCACCCGGGCCGTCGAATCACTGCGCGCCCGAATCCGCGAGCGACAGCACAACCGAACGCCCGGGAGATCTCTCACCTATGACTGCGCCTGAAACCGACAAGGCAATCCGAGCGCTTGCAACGGCTCGCAGGCTTCCCGATGCGCATCTCAAAAAATGGCTTCGCATTGAACCGGACGGGCGCACGGCGCTGCTCGATGCCGCGCGCAAACTGAGACTTCGCACCGGGCAACTCGCGGTCGCGCTTGATTTGCTCTGGGAGATCAAGGTGCGCGAAGGTGTCGGCGTCGATTCCATCCTGCTGCGCGACAACCTCCATCGCCTGATCGAAGGTCAGGGCGCGGCTCCGGCCCGCGCGAGCGCTTTCCTCGTAGAGTTAAGGGCGATACGTTTTCCGAGCCTCGGTGCAGCGGTCCGGCGCCTCAGCGACGCGATTTCCGCGCTTGGGCTTCCCGGCGGCATCAACGTCGTATTGCCCAAGGACCTGAACTCGGATGAACTGGTTCTCCGACTTAGCGTGCACTCCGCCGACGAGTTGCACCGGATGATGGACGTACTGACGGAAAAGCGCGAAGCGCTTGATCATTTGATCGAGATGCTGGGTGGCAGCCATGAAATTTGAGCTGGACGCAATATTCGTCGAGGAGGGAAGTCGCACGAGCGCGCTCACAAAACGCGTACTCGACGCCGTTTCTTCAGACGTTCCGGTTACTTTCGTATCGGACGGCCGGGCTGAGACGCTGCCACTGCCGGGAGCCGCCGACCCCTTCGGCATGGGAAAACGCCGGATGGTTATCATGCGGCGGCGCTCGCCGTTCCTGATGGGATGTCCGGCGGCTTCGGCCCGCTACGCGTGTTGCGGATACCTTGTGCTCGCGATGGCGTCGAACTGCCCGATGGATTGCAGCTACTGCTTTCTGCAGGAATATCTGGCCAACAATCCCGGCTTCCAGATTTATTCCAACTATACCGACGCGTTCGCCGAGCTCGACCGGCTTGACGGGGGCGCCGGTAACCGCAGTTTTCGCGTCGGGACCGGCGAGTATGCAGACTCTCTCGCCCTCGACTCCGTAACCGGAATGGCGCGCGAACTGGTCGAATATTTCGCCACTCGCGAAAATCTGACGCTTGAACTCAAGACCAAGACCGACGAAATCGACGGCCTTCTCAAGATAGACCCGCGTGGCTCGACGATGGTTTCGTGGACGGTCTCGCCCGAGCGCGTGTTTCACGCCAGCGAGCATCGCACCGCGCCTCCGTCCGCACGAATCAGCGCCGCGCGCCGTCTGGTCGACGCTGGCTATCGCGTGGCCTTCCATCTCGACCCGATAATTGCCTACTCGGGCGCGGAACATGATTATATTCGGCTGGTGGACGAGATTCTTGCGAATGTCGCGCCCGAGCAGATTTCATTTTTCAGCATGGGAAGCCTCAGGATGACGCCCGCGCTAAGAACTGCCGCTCGCGCCCGTTTTCCGGACGACCCGATGCTGGTGGGCGAAGAGGTTCTCGGGACGGACGGGCGCTACCGGGCCTTCACGCCGCTTCGGCTGCGCCTTTACCGCGCGATCACGGACAGGATTTCCAAGGCCGGCGCACCCGTGCAGACCTATCTGTGCATGGAGCCGGCGAGTGTTCATCGGCGTGTCTTCGGAGGCGAGGCGCCCAAACCCGCGGACGCGCGCGAACGGCTTTGCGCAGGATGAAATCGGGGGCGAAGCGCGGCAGCGCCGCGTCAACCAACCATCGCGGCTCGCGCCGGGCAGGTAGTCTCGCGACCGAGCGGCCTATCGGTGTGTTCGACTCGGGAATCGGCGGACTTACCGTACTCAGGGCACTGGCGGATGAGCTGCCGTCGGAGCAGTTCATCTATCTGGGCGACACGGCGCGCCTTCCCTACGGCACCAAGTCGGTCGAGGTAATCGTCCGCTACTCGCGCGAGAACACCGAATTCCTGCTTGCCAAGGGCATCAAGATGCTGGTCGTGGCCTGCAACACGTCGAGCGCCGTCGCGCTGGAACAGATCGCGCGAGAGACGATCGTCCCCGTGATAGGCGTAATCGAACCGGGTGCAAGCGCGGCGGCGAAAGCGACACGCTCGGGCAAGATAGGAGTAATTGGAACCGAGGCCACTATCGCCTCGGGTGCGTACACGCGAGCGCTGCAGAAATATCGTCGCACCGCAGAGATTTATACCCGCGCATGCCCGCTTCTCGTGCCACTGGTTGAAGAAGGATTTATTGACAACGAAATCGCCGAACGAACCGTCACTCATTACCTTGAGAGCCTGAAAGCGAGCGGAATCGACACGCTGTTGCTCGGCTGTACGCATTATCCGTTACTACGCGAGCTTTTCACTCGCGTCATCGGACCGCGGGTACGTATCGTTGATTCCGCCACCGCGACCGCGCGGGCGGTCCGCGAGCAGCTCTCAGCGCTGGGGCTTGCGCGTGGTCGCGGGCGCGGCAGCCGGAGCTTTTTCGTCACCGAAACGCCCGACCGGTTCGTGCGCGTGGGGCGCACGTTTTTCGGACCGGAGGTCGAATCCGCGGTCAGAATCGAACGGTGACCGTCTCGTCATAGGCGATTAGACTGCTACAATGGTTTGAGGGGCGAAAACGGCCCAGCACGCTGTGCGCTGCCGAATGGCCACGCCGAAAAAATGGCTTCGACTTTTTCTTCATTCAGCAAAAAAATCTTCGGTTCCAAGAACGATCGGGAACTGAAGCGTCTCAGACCGTATGTCGATGAGATCAACAGGCTTGAGCCTGAGATGGAGAAGCTCAGCGACGATGAGTTGCGCGCCAAAATTGCCGAGTGGAAGGCCACTCTCAGCGCGATCGAAGAGGAAGAGCGTCGCAAGGACGCGATGGATGAGATGCTGTCCGATGTCTTCGCGGTGGTTCGCGAGGCGGCAAAGCGCACCCTGGGACAGCGCCACTTCGACGTTCAGCTAATCGGCGGAATCGTCCTGCACGAGGGCAAGATCGCCGAGATGAAGACCGGCGAGGGCAAGACGCTGGTTGCCACCCTGCCTGCCGTGCTCAACGGGCTCACCGGCCGCGGCGTCCACGTCGTAACCGTCAATGACTACCTGGCCAAGCGCGACGCCGAATGGATGGGCCAGATCTATCGCTTCCTCGGACTCGAGGTGGGCGTCGTCGTGCACGGCATCAGCGACGAGGAGCGCAAAGTCGCCTACGCCGCCGACATCGTGTACGGCCAGAACAACGAGTTCGGCTTCGATTACCTGCGCGACAACATGAAGTTCAACCTGGAGGAATACGTCCAGCGCGAACACAATTTCGCGATCGTCGACGAGGTTGACTCGATTCTGATCGACGAGGCGCGAACTCCGCTGATCATTTCAGGCGCCTCCGAAGAGTCGACCGAGACCTATTACATCGTCGACCGCGTAATCCCGCGGCTTCGCGCCGAGGAACATTACACTGTCGACGAGAAGCTGCGCACCGTGTCGCTCACCGAGGACGGTGTAACGCGCGTCGAGCAGTCACTCGGGGTCGAAAACCTGTACGACCCACGCAATATCCTGCTCGTCCACCACGTCAACCAGGGCCTCAAGGCCCATACGCTCTTCAAGCGCGACGTCGATTACGTCGTCAAGGAGGGCGAGGTCATCATAGTCGACGAGTTCACGGGGCGCCTGATGCCAGGGCGCCGATGGAGCGACGGGCTGCATCAGGCGATCGAGGCCAAGGAAGGCGTCAAGATCGAGTCCGAGAACCAGACGCTGGCGACCATCACCTTTCAGAACTACTTCCGCATGTACAAGAAGCTGTCCGGCATGACCGGAACAGCCGACACCGAGTCCGTGGAGTTCGGCGAGATTTACGGACTCCAGGTCATGGTAATCCCGACCAACCGGCCGATGGTCCGCGAAGACCATCATGACGTTGTCTTCAAGACCATCAACGAGAAGTTCGACGCGGCGGTCGAGGAGATCGTCGATTGCTACGAGCGCGGACAGCCGGTCCTGGTCGGAACCGTCTCCATCGAAAAGTCGGAGCGCGTCGCCGAAAAGCTCAAAAAAACCGGCGTCAAGCATTACGTGCTCAACGCCAAGAACCATGAGCGCGAAGCCGAGATCGTGGCACAGGCCGGACGCTTGAAGGCCGTTACCATCTCGACCAACATGGCGGGCCGCGGAACCGACATCGTGCTCGGCGGCAATGCTGAAGCGATGGCGGCGGCGGAGGCAAAGACCAAGGATCCTTCCGATCCGAAGTACCGTGAGTTGCTCGATAAATATCGCGTGCAATGCCGCGCCGAACGCGAAAAGGTGCTTGAGGCAGGCGGTCTTCACATTCTCGGCACCGAGCGGCATGAGTCACGACGTATCGACAATCAGCTTCGCGGGCGGTCGGGACGTCAGGGCGACCCCGGTTCGTCGCGCTTCTATGTCGCGCTGGAGGATGACCTGCTGCGCATTTTCGGCGCCGACAAGCTCAAGAACCTGATGGGCCGGATGGGGATGGAAGACGGAGTCCCTATCGAGCATCGATGGATCTCGCGCGCTATCGAGAACGCGCAGACCAAGGTCGAGGGGCACAACTTCGATATCCGAAAACATCTCCTTGAGTATGACGACGTGATGAACAAGCAGCGCGAGGTGGTTTATCATCGCCGCCGCGAACTGCTTTCGCCGGAACCGCTCAAGCAGGACATCTTCGACATGTGCGAGGCGGTGGTCGAGGGAATCGCAGAGGTTCATTGCGACACCGAAGTCGACTCGTCGGAGTGGGACTGGAAGGCGCTTGAGGATGCCTTCTTCAAGCAGTTCAAGTTCCGCCCCAACTTTCTCGAAAATTCGAACGGCACCGCGATCGAAGACCCGGACGACCTTATCGAAGTGGCTCTGGAACGGGTCAAGGCGCTTTACGAGCAACGCGAACAGGAATTCACCGAGCCTGTTATGCGACAGATCGAAAAAATCGTGTCGCTCCAGACGCTCGACGCGCTGTGGAAGGACCATCTGCTCGCGATGGACCATCTGAAAGAGGGAATCGGTCTTCGCGGTTACGGACAGCTAAATCCGCTGGTTGAATATCAGAAGGAAGGCTTCTCGATGTTCGAGGCCATGATGGAAACGATGCAGCGCGATATCGTTGAGAAGCTGTTCACCGTTCAGGTTCAGCACGAGCAGGACGTCGAAGAGATTCAGCGGGTCCAGCAGCCTCAGCGCGTGACCATGAGCCACGGCGGCGAGACTCAGGAAGCAAACGAGCCGGTCAGACGCGAGGGCGAAAAGGTCGGGCGCAACGAGCCGGGCCCCTGGGGCTCGGGCAAGAAATACACGCGCTGTCACGGCAAGTAAAAAAGTGGCGCCCGCGTCGAAGCGGCGCCGCGACGCGCCGTCATCCTTCGGCGACGCGCGCCAAGGCTCTTAAAAAC
>JBJKQX010000570.1:0-10433 GCA_046704965.1 Binataceae bacterium (SeqCode) | reverse complement strand
CCTTCGCCCCGTAGCGGAACGCCTGCACCGCGGTCAGAGCGGACGAAGCGAGAGCGACCGCGCCGCGTGGAAGTTCGAACACGTCGCCATGCCAATGAAACGCGGTGAACGATTCCGGCAGACCGTGCATCAGGGGATCTTCCCGTGCCTCGTCGGCAAGTCGAACCGGATACCATCCGATTTCCTTGGCCGTGCCGCGAGTGACGCGGGCGCCAACCGAGGCCGCAAGAAGCTGGCTTCCGAGGCATACGCCAAGCACCGGCCTGTCCGCGTCGAGCGCTTTTCTGATTAGAGCGATTTCATCGCGGATGAACGGGTAACGGTCGGTCTCGTAAACGCCCATCGGACCGCCCATCACGACCAGCCCATCCGCTGAACCGATGTCGCGAGGCGTCGGCTCCCCGGCGAACGTGCGCACATACTCGAATTCGAGCGGGGCGCCCGTGAGCGCGTCGGCGATAGAGCCGAGCGTTTCAACCGGATGATGCTGAAGGACGAAAACTCTGCCCATCGAGCCTTCTTCGTCTGTGCGAGTGTGCAGTCGAAGCCCGCAGGATTTCCCGCGCCTGCCCGGTCGCGCTCAAAGCGGCAAAGTCCCGGGCACGCGTGGGTTTCAGTCATGGATTCAGTTCCCGGTGATACCCTCCTGCTTCTGGACCGAGCGCAGGAACGCGAGCACGTCGGCCATCTGACGGTGCGTGATCACGCCTCGCCACGAGGGCATCCCACGGACCTCGATACCGTGGGTTACGGTGTGGAAGAAGAACGCGTCCGATTTTCCGCTCAGCAACTCGGGCAGGTCGTAGTATGAACTCGCCGCCTGCGCATCCTCGCCGTGACAGTGGGCGCAATTGGTGTTGAACACTGTGCGTCCGTTGGCTATCGCCTGAGCCTCGGAGTCGGAAGCGTGACTCACCTTGCCCTTCGAGTTTTCGGTCTTACCCGCCTGCTCCGAAGCCTGCGCCGACGCAGCGTGTGAACCGGCGGGCATCATGCACTGCATAGCAGCTCTCGAGCCGGCCGGCACAAGCAACAATAACGACGTGGAAACCAGCAAGCCGGCAATCCACGATCCAATCCTGTTCATAAGCTGCCAATCAAAATACCACATTGTCCGGGTCTAGCCCGACGTTCGACCTTCGTATACTCACGCATCCCCTTCAGTGGCTCAGCGCGAAGACGAACAGTATGCCGCCCTGGGGAGTCCTTGCGGCGGCTTCCGCGCCAAGAGCCCCAAGCCAATTCGGCATGGTCTCGGAACGACCGACCACCAGCGCGACGTACTGCTTACCGTTTATCATGTAGGTGATCGGTCCGGCACCGACGCCGCTTCCGACGTTGAAGCGCCAAAGCACCTTCCCGCTTCGCGCATCAGCCGCCTGGAAAAATCCGTCGAACGTGCCCTGAAAGACCAGACCTCCTCCCGTCGACAGCGTACCGCCGTTGAACCAGAGCGGCTCCTTGATACTCCACGCGGCCTTCTGCGCCACCGGGTTCCATGCCAGTAATTCGCCCTCGTAACCGCCCGCATCCGCATAGGCCAGAAGCGGAGTGATACCCAGATACGTCATGCCCCGATGGTATTTGACCTTCACTTCCTTGGCGGTCATGCAAAGGTTGTTGGCGCTCAGGTACACCAAACCGGTCTCGGGGTCGTACGACATCGGTTGCCAGTTCTTGCCACCGATAACGCTCGGGCAAACATCCTTCGCCTCGTGCTTGAGCGTCGGATGCTTCGCGGGCACTTCTATCGGTCGCCCGGTTTCCTGATCGACTCCCTTGGCCCAGTTCACGTGAACAAAAGCCTTGGCCGAGATGAGCTTTCCGGTCTTGCGATTGATGACGTAGAAAAATCCGTTGCGGTCCGCGTGCACCAGCGCCGGCACTTCCTTGCCGTCAATCTTAAGGTCGACCAGCACGGCCTCGTTCACGCCGTCATAGTCCCATGCGTCGGCGGGCGTGTACTGAAAGTGCCACAGGATCTTGCCGTTGTCGGGATTGAGTGCGAGCAGACTCGAACTATAGAGATTCGTATACTTGCCATAATCGGACGATCTGGCACTGCGCTGACTTACGTCCCACGGCCCCGGATTGCTGGTGCCGTAGTAGATGATGTTCAGTTTGGGATCATAGGAACCGATCAGCCAGACGCCGGCGCCGCCATGTTTCCAGCTGTCGCCCTTCCACGTGTCGTGCCCCGGCTGACCAGGACCGGGAATCGTGTACGTGCGCCACAGCCGCTTGCCGGTCTTCGCATCGTATGCCGAGATGTAGCCGCGGACCCCGTATTCTCCGCCCCCGAAGCCGGTGATCACCTTGTCTCCGACCACCAGTGGCGGCGAGGTTATTACCGCACCCTCCTTGTAATCGACGACCTTGCTCCGCCACAGGACCTTGCCAGTCTTCGCGTTAAGCGCCACCAGCAGGCCGTTCAGCTGACCGACAAAGATGCGCCCGTCGGCGTACGCCACACCGCGATTGGCGGGGCCGCAGCATGCGTATTGGACCACGCTTTGCGGGACGTGTGACTGGTAGCGCCATTTGATCACGCCAGTCGTGGCGTTGAGTGCGTAAACATACTTGGGGCCCAACGACGTCGAAACGTAAAGCGTGTCGCCAATCACCAGCGGCGTCGACTCGTTGGAGTTCAGGGTGCCCAGCGAAAAGGCCCACGCCGCGTGCAGATTATCGATATTCTTCGTGTTGATTTGGTTCAGTGGACTGTAATGGGTGTCGGCGTGGTTGTTCCCGTAGATAGACCAGCCAACATCACGACCCGCCGCCCGCGCCGATGACACACAGGCAAACAGGCAGAGGGTAAGAGCAAACACAAGGCTCGCTGCCACGTACCTTCGCTCAGGGTTCATAGATTTTTTCTCTCCCCTGTCCCCGTCGGCTCTCGGACAATGAATTTGCCGGGGCCGGCTTTGGCGTTCGTCGCGGTTTGTCGCGCCAGCCTCGGTTGACGCGCGAAAAGGTAAGCCGCGAATCAAAATACCGTGTTGCCCGGGTCCAGCAGGACGTTCGACCTTCGTATACTCGCGCATCCCGTTTACTGGCTCAGCGCGAAGGCGAACAGGATGCCGCCCTGCGGAGTCTTTGCGGTGGCTTCGGCACCGAATTTCCCAAGCCAGTTCGGTTCGGTCTCGGAACGACCGACCACCAGCGCGACGTACTGCTTACCATTTACCATGTACGTGATCGGTCCGGCGCCGACGCCACTTCCGACGTTGAAGTGCCACAGCACCTTTCCGCTTCGTGCGTTGACCGCCTGGAACCGCCCATCGAACGTGCCCTGAAAGACCAATCCCCCAGCAGTCGACAGCTCTCCGCCGTTGAACCAGAGCGGCTCCTTGATACTCCACGCGGCCTTCTGCGTCACGGGGTTCCATGCCAGTAATTCGCCCTCGTAGCCACCGGCGCCCGCATAGACCAGAGCCGGGCTGATACCCAGGTACATCAGGCCCTGATGATATTTGACCTTCACTTCCTTGGCGGTCATGCAAAGGTTGTTGGCGCTCAGGTACACCAATCCAGTCTCGGGGTCATACGACATCGGCTGCCAGTTCTTGCCGCCGATAGCGCTTGGGCAAACATCCTTGGCCTCCTGCTTGAGCGTCGGATGCTTCGCGGGTACTTCTATCGGCTGCCCGGTTTCCTGATTCACCCCCTTGGCCCAGTTTACGTGAACGAAAGCCTTGGCGGAGATGAGTTTTCCGGTCTTGCGATTGATGACGTAGAAGAACCCGTTGCGGTCCGCGTGCACCAGCGCCGGCACTTCCTTGCCGTCAATCTTGAGGTCGACAAGCACGGCCTCGTTCACGCCGTCATAGTCCCATGCATCGGCTGGCGTGTATTGGAAGTGCCACAGGATCTTGCCGTTGTCGGGGTTGAGTGCGAGCAGACTCGAACTGTAAAGATTCGTGTACTTGCCGTAGTCAGACGAATTGGCACTGCGCTGACTTGCGTCCCACGGACCCGGATTACTGGTGCCGTAGTAGATGATGTTAAGTTTGGGATCATAGGAACCAATCAGCCATGCGTCGGCGCCGCCGTGTTTCCAACTGTCGCCCTTCCATGTGTCGTGCCCCGGCTCACCGGGGCCGGGAATCGTGTAGGTACGCCACAGACGCTTGCCGGTCTTCGCGTTGTAGGCCGAGATGTAGCCGCGCATCCCGTATTCTCCGCCCCCGAAGCCGGTGATCACCTTGTCTCCGACCACCAGGGGCGGCGAAGTTATGACCGCGCCCTTCTTTTAATCGACGATATGGCTGCGCCACAGGACCTTGCCGGTCTTCGCGCTAAGCGCAACGAGCAGGCCATTCAGCTGACCGACGAAGATGCGCCCGTCCGCATACGCCACGCCACGATTATTAGGACCGCAGCATGCGTACTGGATGACGCTTTGCGGAACGTGTGACTGGTAGCGCCATTTGATCACGCCGGTCGTCGCGTCGAGCGCGTATACGTATTTGGGGCCCCACGACGTCGAAACGTAAAGCGTGTTGCCAATCACCAGCGGCGTCGACTCGTTGGAGTTCAGGGTGCCCAGCGAAAAGGCCCACGCCGCATGCAGATGATCGATATTCTCCGTGTTGATTTGCTTGAGTGGACTGTAATGGGTGTCGGCGTGGTTGTTCCCGTAGATAGACCAACCAACATCACGGCCCGCCGCCCGCGCCGACGACACGCCCGCAAAAAGGCAGACGGTAAGAGCAAACGCAAGGCTCGCTGCCACGTACCTTCGCTCAGGCTTCATAGATTTTTTCTCTCCCCTGTCCCCGTCGGCTCTCGGACAATGAATTTGCCGGGGCCGGCTTTGGCGTTCGTCGCGGTTTCGTCCCGCACGCCAGTCTCGGTTAACGCGCGAAAAGGTAGTCTGTCCGCCCGGCGAGTGCAACGAGAATGTAAACGCGGACACAGTGGCTGACAGCGCAGCTAATCTGACCTGATGACCGGGGCCCGGATGAGAATTGCGGCGCTAAAGAAGCGTGCCGCGACGGGAGCGTCCCAGATGGGTATACGCGCGGGGCGTGGCGACGCGCCCACGTGAAGTTCGGGCTATAAAGCCCTCCTGAAGAAGAAACGGCTCGTAAACCTCTTCTATCGTGTCGGGTTCCTCACCGACCGCGGCGGCCAAACTGTCAACGCCGACAGGACCGCCGTCGAACTTGTCGATTATCGTGGCCAGAATTGACCGGTCCATCTTGTCGAACCCGCAATGGTCGATCTCCAGCAACTCAAGCGCGCCGAGCGCGACCTCCCGCGTCACAACCTCGGCGTCGTTCACCTGGGCGAAGTCGCGAACCCGGCGCAGCAGCCGATTTGCGATTCGCGGCGTCCCGCGCGCCCGCGACGCTATTTCGTGCGCGCTATGCTCGTCGACCACCACTCCAAGCAGCCGGGCCGATCGGCTCACTATCTCGGTCAGATCCTCGCTCGCGTAGAAATCCAGATGAAAATGCTGTCCGAAGCGGTCACGCAGCGGAGAACTGAGAAGCCCCGAGCGGGTGGTTGCGCCCACCAGCGTGAACGGCTTGACCGCAAGCTTCATGGTGCGGGCGCTGGGTCCCTTGCCGACCACGATATTGAGTTCGTAGTCCTCCATCGCGGGATAAAGAATCTCTTCGACCACGCGGGCAAGACGATGGATCTCGTCGATAAACAGAACGTCGCCCTTTTCGAGATCGGCAACGATAGCCGCAAGGTCGCCCGCACGCTCGATCGCGGGTCCCGAAGTCACGCGAACGTTGACCCCGAGTTCACGGGCGATTATGTGCGCCAGCGAGGTCTTGCCCAGTCCCGGAGGGCCTGCGAACAGCACATGGTCGAGAACTTCGACGCGTTTGCGCGCCGCCTCGATCGACATCCCAAGAACGCGCTTGAGCCGCTCCTGTCCGACGAACTCGCCCAAGGTGCGAGGCCTGAGCGACAGGTCTATCGTTACGTCCTCTTCGGCGGCCACCGGCGCGGTGACCCGCTTCTTTGAAGCGTCCGGCTCCGGAGCGACTATCTGCCCTTCCCTATGCGGCTTACTTTTCACCCAGCAGCACCGCGAGCGATTGTCTTATAAGCGTCTCAAGGTCGGCGTCGGGATTCACGGCGACGACTGAATCGACCGCCCGGCGCGCCTCGACCGGTTTGTAGGCAAGATTTACCAACGCGGAAACGGCTTCGTCCATAAGCACACCCGCGCCGTTGGCCGGAGCGGCCGCGACCGCAGCGTCCGCCGGACGTGGACGGGCGCCATCTCTTAGTCCGCCGGTCTTGTCACGAAGCTCGCGCACGATTCGCTCCGCAACCTTGGGTCCGACTCCGGGCACGGCGTCGAGTTTGCGGATGTCCTCACGTGCGATCGCGTCCGAAAGGTCCTCGGGCGACATCACCGAAAGCACCGAAAGCGCGTGCTTCGGTCCCACGTGCTGGACTTGGGTGAGAAGGTCGAAGGCAAGCTTCTCGACCGCTTCCGAGAAGCCGTAAAGCAGAAGCGCGTCCTCGCGAACGACCTGCCGTATCTGCAGGAAGACTTCATTTCCGACCGTGGGCAGACGGTAATAGGTGGCAAGAGGCACCGTGACCTCGTAGCCGACGCCACCCGTCTCGACTACGACGCGTCCCGGCTCGCGGACCGTGAGCGTGCCCCTGAGTGACGCGATCATTTTCGGCTCCGGCGCGGGCCGCGGGTTGCGGCCGCGATTCGTTCCAGTCGTCCCACGCGGTCGCGGCTCAGATGGCACAGCGCGAGAGCAAGCGCGTCGGTGGCGTCGTGTGCCATCGCGACTTCATCGCCGAGTCCGAGCGTGCGTTTTATCATGAACTGCACCTGTGTCTTGTCCGCATGCCCATACGCTGCAACCGCGAGTTTGACTTCGTTGGGAGCGTACTCGAAAAACGACAGCGAGCGTTCCGCCGCCACCAGCATCGCCATCGCGCGCGCCTCCCCGAGGCGAAATGCGCTTTGAACGTTGGTCGCGACGAAGCTTCGTTCAAGGCTCATCGCCGTCGGCTCATAACGGTCGACGACGGCCAGTAACTCGTCGTGGATTTTCTTAAGTCGGAGCGGCCCGCGCGCAAGCGCAGCGGTGCGGATGGTTCCCGAGGCAACGTGACGGAACGCGCCCTGCGATCCTTCAACTATTCCGTAACCTGTAACCGAACTTCCCGGGTCAACCCCGAGTACCCGCATGCCCCACCTCAGCTCATCCTCGCCGCGACCGGGAGTGTTCAGGACGCGGCGGAAAGTTGCGCCATCTCCTCGTCGCTGATGTCGAAATTGGCCGAGACACCCTGTACGTCGTCATGGTCCTCAAGCGCTTCCATCAATTTGAGCACCTGCTCGGCGTGATGCCCCGTGACCGGCACGGTAGTATCGGGAATCATCGTGACTTCCGCGTCGGCAATAGCGATATCGGCTTTCTCGATAGCGTCGCGCACCGCGGCAAAAGCCTCGGGCGAGGTGGTCACGGTGTAAGCGTCGTCATCGCTCGACACGTCGTCCGCTCCCGCCTCAAGCGCGACATCCATCAGATGATCTTCGTCGACCGCATCCCTCTCGACCGTTATCAGACCGCGCTTCTTGAACATCCACGCGACGCATCCGGCCTCGCCCATGCTTCCGCCGTGCTTGGAGAAGATGAAACGTATTTCGGAAACCGAGCGATTGCGGTTGTCGGTCAGCGTCTCGACCATAATCGCCACGCCGCCCGGGCCGTAGCCCTCGTAGGTGATGTCTTCCAGTTGAGCGCCGCCAAGCTCGCCGGTGCCCTTCTTGATGGCGCGATCGATATTGTCATTGGGCATCGATTGGCCGCGCGCCGCCAGGACAGCCGTGCGAAGCCGCGGATTCTGGTTGAGGTCCCCGCCGCCCATACGCGCGGCAACCGTGATTTCCTTGATCAGCTTGGTGAACAATTTGCCGCGCTTGGCGTCGCGGGCCGCTTTCTTATGCTTTATCGAGTGCCATTTGGAATGACCTGACATTGCCGATCCCCTGAGGCGGTTGCGCGCAAAATGCGCGCTCACTATCCGACCGGATTAAAACACAGAAGCCGCCTATGGGAAACCACCCCCGACCCGCAACGCATCACGCGGCTGCCATCACCCCCGGAGGACGTTCCATCAGGGAAACTTGTGATATCATTGATGCCTCAAATCGATGGCAGCAAAAACTCGGGTTTTCTTGATAGCGGCTGTCACTTTGATGGCCGGGATGGCGGGCTGTTTCTATCCACCAACGACGCAGGCTCCTCCTCCTTCCGATTATCGCGTTGTTGTGGGTGCACCATACGACCTCGCCTGGAGCGCGGTTCACAAGGTCATCAAGCGAAACGGCTACACGATACAGGGCGAGGCGCCCAATCACGGCATCGTCGAGGCTCAAGCGCAGGGCTTCACGCTCAAGGACGCCAACTGCGGAGAGGCTCGCAGTATCGGTAGCAAGTTCAAGGCAGAGCCAACGGCGGGCGCTACCGCGGTTTACAACTTCACGCTCCATCCCATTGGAGCGGGGAGAACCTCGGTGGCGGTCGAGGCCACGTTCAGCACGCCTATCAATGTTCCTTTGCACGAACCACGCAACTTCCAATGCGTTTCGACCGGAAGAATGGAAGAGGCACTGCTGAAGCAGATAAGGACCGTGGCGATGAGCGAGCGTCGACCGGTCCTGGAATCGCCCGCGACCCTCACGGGGCCGAAGGAGCCCGCGCCACTGCTTCCCGGGCGGGCAACTCTGATGCGCCCGCATCTCGACACTCCGCAACTCGTCGAGCCGCAGCCGAAATAGCGACGCGCCGCACTTGACATTTTCTCCCGCCGGGACGAAACCCACCCGTGAGGAAAGGTTTCACTGATCCACTCAACTCGGGACTCCGGGGCGGGTCCGACCATCTCACGGGGAGAGATTCGCGATGAAAGGTAAAGTCGCTTTCATTCCAGGCGCGCACCAGATCGAATTTCACGAATACGACGTTCCTCCGCCCGCCGCCGGCGGAATCATTGCCGCGGTGAAGCAGACCAATGTGTGCGGATCGGAAGTACACATGTGGCGCGGAGAGTACGGACGGCGCGGAATCATGCCCGGCCACGAAATGACCGGGCATATACAGGCGCTCGGGCAGGGAGTCACGACCGATTGGGCCGGAACGCCGGTCAAGGAAGGCGACAGGATTGCGCCCGTGTACTACACGGTGTGCAACCGATGCGCCAACTGCGTGGTCGGAAATCACGCCGCGTGCACCAACAAATTCTTCGGGATGAAGCATCCCGACCAGTCGCCCCACTTCACCGCAACCTTCGCGACGCACTATTTCGTGCGGCCCGACCAGCACTTCTACAAAATCCCGGACAACGTGCCCGACGTCGTCGCGTCGTCGGCAAATTGCGCGATGTCGCAGGTATTCTGGAGCCTCGACCGCGGGCGCCTTGCTTACGGCGAGACCTTGCTGGTGCTGGGCGCGGGCGGCCTGGGACTGCATGCGATGGCGATCGCGAAGGCGCGCGGGGCGAGGGTTATCGCGGTTGACGCGGTGGCCTCGCGTCTCAAGGAAGCGAAGCGGTTCGGCGCCGACGAGACGATCGACATGCGTGAATACGCCGAGTTCGACGCGCGCTACGATCGGGTGCGAAAACTGTGCGGCGGATTGCCCGACGTGGTGCTTGAAGTCGCCGGGGTGCCTGCGGCCTTTATGGATTCGATCAAGATGGTCCGCAACGGTGGGCGCGTGATCGAAGTCGGCAACATCTCGGGCGGACTGCGTGTCGAGGTGCCGCCCTCGCTGATCACGTTCAAGTCGCTCGAGGTAATCGGGGTCGCAACCTACCCGCCGCATTATCTCAAGAAGTCACTCGATTTCCTCCACGCCCATATCGATCGTTATCCGTACACCGAGCTTTGTGATGCGATGTTTCCGCTCGCAAAGGCCGCGGAAGCGATGGACAAGAGCGAGCGAAAGGAAGTGACCCGGGCCGGTCTGCTGGTCGAGTAGCTAACCGCGCGGGACGGAGACGGGCGGCGCGGGAATCAGCACGCGCGAGGGTACCAGGGTCCGCTTGCCGCCGGGCGGCCACCAGTAAAGGCGCATCGAGGCGTCGCCGGCGACGTTGCGCTCTCCCACTTCAATACGGTGGGGGGCGGCGGCGAGGTGAACCTGGTCAACGCCGAACGGACGGTAAACGAATCCGTGGTCCGGGATAACTTTGGTTCCGTCTATCCTGAGCCAGCCGGTATCGTCGGCGCGAATTTCAAACGTGTAATATCCGGCGCGAGGCGCGATCAGGTTCCCGGTCCATAAGACGTACGACGGAAACGGCATCGCACCCATCGCCGCGACGTTTGCGAAATCCATTCGGCGATCCCCGCGCTCGAACATCCCACGCGCCGGCCACTTCCTGCCGCCCAGATAGTAGCTCCCCAGCAGACCGTGCCGCGGCAGCAT
>JBJKQX010000569.1:0-2672 GCA_046704965.1 Binataceae bacterium (SeqCode) | reverse complement strand
CGGCGTTTGTACGCTGCGATTTCGAAGAAAACCAGGGTCACGATCCAGAAGATTGCGAACAGGCGGGCGGCCTGCTCTGCCGTGTCGGGACGGTGCTCTCCGGACGCGGACGACGTGGACGGCGATGGAAGCGCAGGCCAACCGTAAAGTAGGGCAAGCACCGCTATCGGGACGAACAGGCTGAACGGCACCGAGTTCAGGAACAGCGGATTCAAGTAGTACCATGGCGGCATCGTGCCCAGCGCACCGAAGAATCGTCCGAAATTCTCGCTGTCGATCTGTCGTGTCAGAAACCCGTAGCGTCCGCTGGCCCAGCAGGCGAAATACCAGCTTCCCGAAAGCACGATCGCGAGGACCAGCGCCGGCGGATCGAGCCGTCTCATCATCTCGCCGAAACGCCGCTCCACGATTACGAAGATACCCGCCGCGCCGAGCGGCAAAATCGCGCCCACGGGACCCTTGGCAAGCACGGCGAGCCCCACGGCGAGCGCGCACAGATACTGAAAGCCGCGCCCCTTGTCCCATCGCATCGTGGCCGCTTCCGACTCCGACGGCCGTGGTCCCATCCACCAGAAGAAGCTGAACAGGGCGAGCGTTTCGAAAAACGTGAGCGTCATGTCGACGCGTCCGAAACGGCCTTCGGTGATGTATTGATAGGAGCCCGCGAGCACAAGCCCCGCCACCATCGCGCCGTCGATACCCAGCACTCCGTACGCGAAGACCATCGCGAGCAGCAGACCCGCGACGGCGTACAGAACCGAGGGCAGTCGCAGGTTGAAGGCGGTGACCTTTGCAAACCCGAACAGATGGTCGATTGCGGTCGCCGTCCAGTGAAACATCGGCGGCTTGTACATCGGGATGCTGCCGTTCTCGAGCGGGAACAGCAGCTTTCCGTGCTCGACCATCTGTTGGACGAACACCCCCTCGACCGCCTCGTTGCCGCTGCACACGTCGCGGTAGCCGAGACGGTAGAGCGTCATCACGAGCATGATGAGGGCGATACCGCCGAACACCAGCCAGAGCCGCGTCCTGTTGACGCGCCCGTGCCCGGAGCCCGGTTCGAAAAATCCCGCCATCAGTCGAGATGCTACGTGAAATCGAGTCTGAAGATACTGAGTTTGCCTATGCGCGCGGAGTCGTAGCCGCGCCACTTAATCGCGGGCACCGCGTCGCTGCCGACTGGCTGGAATTTCATCCTGAGAAAGAAACGCCCCGCGCGGTCCTCGCTGGTGCATGCGAAAACATATTTGAGTTTGCGTGCGTGCGCCTCTTTTACCACTTCGCTTACCAGTTGAACGGCGACACCTTCGCCCTGAAACCGTGTGAGCGTGTAGAGCGCGGTGATTTCTCCCGCCCGCTCGCGCCGGTACGGCTCGGTGAGCAGCGAGCATACTCCTGCCAGATGCTCGTCGCCGACGCGAAAGCCGAAGCATGAGGGCAGGATGGAAGCGATCTGGTCAGTGGTTCGTTCAAGCAGGAAACCCTCATCCTGACCGCGCTGGATGAGCGCTTCGACCTCTTCGAAATCGTCGATCGCAATCGGTCGCGCAGACCCGTACGGCGTGAGCGTGAACAGCGTGCCCGCGCCGAGAAAACTGAACAGCTCCTGATACACGCTGCCCGGGGCGACCAGATTGACTGAGCCCACGCCGTCTTTCAGTGCGGCGGATGCAAGCCTCAGAACCTTGCGCCGGAACTTGGACGGCGTCCGCCTGAGCACGCGCCCGACACGCTTGGACTCGACGAACGAAAGGCGCTCGCCATGCTGATCGACCAGGCCGCCTTCGCGGTCGAGAAGGATCAGTTTGAAGACGCAAAGTCGACTGGCCAGCTCCTGCGCGAAGACCAGCAAGTCCTCCGGGTCGTCGGTGCTGGTCGAAGCGACCACGATCGATCCCGCCTTGAGCGCGTTCCAGATAAGCGTGACGGCTGAATCGGGCGGGTAGGGTCGCGTGCGCATCCCGACTGATGTGTTGAAGACCGGTGGTGATTCCGATGGGGCCATCCGGCCCATCCGGCGCATCAGCCGCGCCATCGAGCGCGCCGAGACGATCACGATGCATCGGGTCTGGTTTCGACGCAGTTCGCGCAGCGTGCGCATCAGCGAGTCGAGTTCGTTGATACGTCCGCCGCTTGGAGGAATCAGGGCGAAGAGCAGGCTCTTGCCGTAGAACTCCTCCAGGTAAAAGGTTTTCTCGGAAAAGACGGGCGTCGCTATGCCCGCGGCTTGAGCACTCGCCTCAGCCACCATGGGAGCCTGATTGCGGGTGGTCACCGTGAGCGACTCGCGAAGGCTTCAACCGGATCTGCGGGGCGACGGGCGTCTCCCGCCTCGACTGGCGCGGTCTGCGCTGTCACTGCGCCGCAAAAGGATGATTTCCGGAGGTGAGCGTTCAACGCCGGGTTACGGTTGCTTTTCCTGCGCCACGAGGGCGTCGCCTGGTTCGATGCCGAAGGTGGCGGCTATCGGGATCGGAGGCTTGGAGGACGCGATTTCCTGAAGACTGGAATCCGAGAAGACCTCCAGCAGCAGGCGCTGGCCTTTTTCCCACACCCGGTACATCCGGCAGCTTGCCTGCAGGACGCACGAGCTCGAGCCGTCCGTACATACGTTGAGCGTGATCGGACCTTCGACCGCCTCGATTACTTCCCGGAAGGTTATATCCGAGGCG
>JBJKQX010000568.1:0-8922 GCA_046704965.1 Binataceae bacterium (SeqCode) | reverse complement strand
ATTCGAAGCCACCGCCCTTGTCGAGCGGCTCGATCTTCAGGTCGACCACGCCGAACTGGCCGTGTCCGCCGGTCTGGCGAACGAACTTGCCCTCGGCCTCGACCGCACGACGCACGGTTTCGCGATACGCAACCTGCGGCTTGCCGACGTTGGCGTCGACCTTGAACTCGCGCAGCAGGCGGTCGACGATGATTTCCAGATGCAACTCGCCCATTCCGGAGATTAGCGTCTGCGAGGTCTCGCGATTGACGTTGACCCGAAACGACGGATCCTCTTTGGCGAGCTTCTGCAGGGAGTCTGCGAGGCGCTCCTGGTCCGCCTTGGTCTTGGGCTCGATCGCAATCTGGATGACCGGCTCGGGAAACTCGATCGCTTCCAGCACGATCGCGTTGGCCGGATCGCACAGCGTATCGCCCGTGGTCGTGTCGCGAAGCCCGACCGCGCAGATATCTCCCGCATACACCTCGGAGATTTCCTCGCGCTTGTTCGCATGCATCTTGAGCAGACGCCCGATGCGTTCGCGCTTCTGCTTGGTCGAGTTCAGTACCGACGATCCGCTTTCGAGCTTGCCCGAATAAATCCGCAGAAACGTAAGCGTACCCAGGTACGGATCGGTCATTATCTTGAAAGCAAGCGCTGAGAACGGCGCGTCGTCGCGCGGCCAGCGCTCTTCCATCGCTTCGCCCACATGTCCCATCACGGGGGGAACATCGGTTGGCGACGGCAGGTAGTCAACCACCGCGTCGAGCAGCGGTTGTACGCCCCGGTTGCGGAACGCCGAACCCATCAGGACCGGTATCGCCTCGAGCTTGAGCGTGGCCGTGCGGACTGCCTTCTTGATGGCGTCCGGCTCCGGGCTCTTGCCTTCGAGGTAAAGCTCCATGATGGCTTCGTCATGGTCCGCGAGCGCCTCGATCATCTTGTCGCGATACTCGGCGGCCTGCTGTTTGAGGTCGGCCGGAATCTCCTCTTCCCTGAAGCGGGCGCCAAGACGATCTTCGTCCCATATGATGGCGCGCTCGGTGATGAGGTCGATTACACCCCGAAACTTGTCCTCCGCACCGATCGGGAGCTGAATCACAAGCGGAGTCGCCTTGAGCTTGTCCCGAATCTCCCGGACCACGCGTTCGAAGTCGGCTCCCACCCGGTCCATCTTGTTGATGAACGCAATACGCGGGACGCGGTACTTGTCGGCCTGCCGCCACACCGTCTCGGACTGGGGCTCGACACCGCCCACGGCACAGAACACCGCGACCGCGCCGTCAAGCACGCGCAGACTGCGCTCCACCTCGATCGTGAAATCGACGTGGCCCGGCGTATCGATGACGTTGATACGGAAGTCGTTCCAGAAGCAGGTCGTCGCGGCCGAGGTTATGGTGATGCCGCGCTCCTGTTCCTGGACCATCCAGTCCATGGTCGCGGTACCCTCATGCACCTCACCGATCTTGTACGTGATCCCGGTGTAATAGAGGACCCGTTCCGTAGTGGTCGTCTTACCGGCATCGATGTGGGCCATGATGCCGATGTTGCGCACCCGTTCTATTGGCGTCTGACGAGCCATTTACAAAAACTCGTAATATTCCTTTTTTACCAGCGATAGTGCGCGAAGGCCTTGTTGGCTTCCGCCATCCGATGCGTATCCTCGCGCTTTTTGACCGCGCCGCCGCGGTTGCCTGCCGCTTCCATCAGCTCAGCCGCAAGCCGCTCCTGCATCGATTTCTCGCCCCGCTTGCGGGCCGCACCGACCAACCACCGCATCGCCAGCGACGAGCGCCTGAGCGGAGGCACCTCGACCGGCACCTGGTAGTTGGCACCACCGACCCGCCGTGAACGCACCTCGACCGCTGGACGTACGTTGTCGAGCGCGCGCTTGAAAACGGCGAGGCCGTCCTCCTGCGTTCGCTGACTGATCAGATCCAATGCGCCATAGAAGATTCGCTCGGCGAGCGACTTCTTACCGCGCTCCATCACGACGTTCATGAACTTCGCGACGGTACGATCGTGATACTTGGGGTCGGGAACGATGTCCCGTACGCGGGCCTGACCTTTACGCGCCATAAGCTTTACTTGGGCTTCTTGGATCCGTACTTGGACCGGCCCTTGCGCCGATCCTGCACGCCTATTGAATCGAGAGTGCCGCGAACCACGTGGTAGCGCACCCCGGGGAGATCCTTGACGCGTCCGCCACGAATAAGCACCACCGAGTGCTCCTGCAGGTTGTGCCCGATACCCGGAATGTAGGTATTGACCTCGATCCCGTTGGACAGGCGCACACGCGCCACCTTGCGCAAGGCCGAGTTGGGCTTCTTGGGCGTGGTGGTCTTGACCTGAGTGCACACGCCCCGCTTCTGCGGGCATCCCTGAAGGGCCGGCGCGGTAAGCTTGTAACGCTTCTTTATCCGCGCACCTCGTATGAGCTGGTTTATCGTCGGCACGTCAATTCATCACTTTCCGTATGCTCAACCCGCCGCGGTCCCGGTTTTCATTCTGAGCGAACATCCGCCTTGTAGGCTTTTGCTCGCTTTCCCTCGGGATATCGTCGTCTCAGAACCGGAAGCGGGTGTTCAAATAAACGCCCCAAGGGCGCACATATGCCCTTGGGGGAAATACAATTATGTAAGCTAAGCTTTGCCCTCTGTCAATCTCCGCCACTGACATCGGCCTCGGAAAGCATCGGTTCTTCCAATGTTTCCTCGCCTTCGCCCGCGCCTTCGACCTTTAGATCCATCTCGTGATACAGAGCTATTCCGGTCCCGGCCGGCACCAGGCGCCCCATGATGACATTCTCTTTGAGTCCCACCAAGCGGTCCACCCGACCGTTTATGGCTGCTTCGGTCAGCACTCGCGTGGTCTCCTGGAACGACGCGGCCGAAATGAAGCTCTCGGTTGACAGCGAAGCCTTGGTGATACCCAGCAGCAGCGGCTCGGCAATCGCCGGCTCACCGCCGCGCCCGATCACTTTCCCGTTCTCTTCGTCGAAGCGCCATTTCTCGACGTGATCGCCAACCAGAAAATCGGTGTCACCGACTTCCTTGATTCTCACCCGCCGCAGCATCTGGCGCACTATCACTTCGATATGCTTGTCGTTGATGCGCACGCCCTGAAGCCGGTAGATCTCCTGAATCTCGTCGACCAGGTACTTGGCAAGTGCTTTCTCGCCCAGGATTGTCAGGATGTCGTGCGGGTTTGACGAACCCTCCATCAACGGCTCGCCGGCCTTGACCAGATCACCCTCGTGCACGCCGATATGCTTGCCCTTGGGAATCAGGTACTCGCGCGGTTCGCCCACCTCGGGCGTGACCACGACCTTGCGCTTGCCCTTGGTATCCTTGCCGAAGGATACCTGACCGTCGATCTCGGAAATTACCGCGAACTCCTTGGGCTTTCGCGCCTCGAACAGCTCCGCGACGCGAGGCAAACCACCGGTAATGTCCTTGGTCTTGGTGGTCTCGCGTGGAATCTTGGCGATGATGTCGCCCGGATTTATCTCGGTGCCCTCGGCAACGTTTATATAAGCGCCGACCGGCAGGAAGTATCGCGCGTAGTTATCGCTCTGCGGAAGCTTCGCGGTCTTGCCGGAGGCATCCTTGATCGAAATTCGCGGCCTGACGTCGAGTTCGCGGAATTCAACGATAACGTTGGAGCGCGCGCCGGTTCGTTCGTCGACCCGCTCCTCCATCGTCTTGCCTTCCAGGATATCGCCGAACTTAACCACCCCACCGACTTCGGTGATGATGGGCGTGGTGTAGGGATCCCATTCGGCAATCAGTTCGCCGGCCTTTACCGCTTCGCCGTCGCCCTTTTTCAGCCGGGCTCCGTACACGACCGGGTATCGCTCTCGTTCGCGCTCGCGTACCACGCCGCTCTCGCTTTGAATCTGTTCCGCGATGGCTATTTCGCCGTGCCTCGTCATCACGACCAGGCTGCCGTCGCGCGCCTGAACGGTGCTAACGCCATGTAGGCGCAGAACGCCTTCGTTGCGCGACTCCAGCGTGGTCTGCTCGGCGCGGCGGCTTGCGGTACCACCGATATGGAACGTACGCATCGTGAGCTGCGTTCCGGGCTCACCGATCGACTGCGCCGCTATCGTTCCGATAGCCTCGCCAAGGTTGACCAGATGCCCGCGTCCGAGGTCGCGTCCGTAGCATCGCACGCACACGCCCTGCCGCGATTGGCAGGTGAGCACCGAGCGAATCTTCACTCTCTCGACGCCGGTGTCCTCAATCTGCTTTACCCGGTCCTCGTCTATCGTCTCGTTGGCCCGCACGAGGATTTCATTGGTAAACGGGTCGGCGATGTCCTCCAGCGCGACACGTCCAAGCACCCGGTCGCCGAGTCCCTCGATAATCTCGCCCGCCTCGACCAGCGGCGTCATCTCGATTCCGTCGAGCGTGCCGCAGTCTTCCTCGGTGATTATCGAATCCTGCGCGACGTCCACCAGGCGGCGGGTCAGGTAGCCCGAGTTGGCCGTCTTGAGCGCGGTGTCGGCCAGACCCTTGCGCGCACCGTGAGTCGAGATGAAGTACTGAAGCACCGTGAGCCCCTCGCGGAAGTTCGCGGTGATAGGAGTCTCGATTATCTCGCCCGACGGCTTCGCCATCAGCCCGCGCAATCCCGCAAGCTGGCGAATCTGCTGCTCCGAGCCTCGCGCACCCGAGTCGGCCATGATGAAGATCGGGTTGAAGGAAGGGCCAATAACGTCTGCCCCCTTCTCATCCTTGCCGAAGCTCTCGGTCGCGAGACCTTTAAGCACGGCGCCACCGATCTGGTCCTGAACCTCGGCCCAGATGTCGACGACCTTGTTGTAGCGCTCACCGTCGGTGATTACGCCGTTGTTGTACTGCTGCTGGATCTCGGCAACCTGCTTCTGGGCGTCATCGAGAAGATTCGCCTTTTGCGCCGGGATCTTCATGTCCTTGATCGATATCGAGATTCCCGCTCGCGTCGCGAATTGGAACCCGGTGTCCTTCATCCGGTCGGCAAAGATGACCGTCGCCTTGTTGCCGCACTTGCGGTAAACGAGGTCGATAAGGTTCCCGAGCTCCTTCTTCTTCATCGTTCGATTGATTTCATCGAACGGAATCTCGGGAGGAACGATCTCGTAAAGCAGTACACGGCCCACGGTCGTCTCGACACGTTTTTGAGGCCCGTGCGCGCCGTTGCCTTCGGCACTCTCCGATGAAATGCCCTTCTCGACCCGCTCCGCCGGCATCCTGACCGTAACCCGCGCATGTAGCTAGACTTCGCCGTGATCGTAGGCGATTCGAACCTCGTCGGTGTCGGCGAAAAACTTGCCTTCACCACGGGCAAGCGGCCGCTCGCGAGTCATGTAGTAAAGCCCCAACACCATGTCCTGGGTGGGCACGATGATCGGCTTTCCATGCGCCGGCGACAGAATGTTGTTGGTCGACATCATGAGCGCGCGCGACTCGACCTGCGCCTCGACCGAGAGCGGCACGTGCACCGCCATCTGGTCGCCGTCGAAGTCCGCGTTGTAAGCGACGCAGACCAACGGATGCAACTGGATGGCCTTGCCCTCTATCAACACCGGCTCAAACGCCTGGATTCCCAGACGATGCAGAGTCGGCGCGCGGTTGAGCATGACAGGATGCTCGCGGATAACCTCGTCGAGGATATCCCAGATGTCCTTGCCTTCCTTCTCGACCATCTTTTTGGCGCTCTTGATGGTCGTGACGTAACCCTTCTCTTCGAGCTTGTTGTAGATGAACGGCTTGAACAGTTCGAGCGCCATCTTCTTGGGCAATCCGCACTGATGAAGCCGAAGCTCCGGCCCCACCACGATGACGGAGCGTCCCGAATAATCGACCCGTTTGCCCAGCAGGTTCTGCCGAAATCGCCCCGACTTGCCCTTTAGCATGTCGGATAGCGACTTGAGCGGGCGCTTGGAGGGTCCGGTTATCGCGCGTCCACGCCGTCCGTTGTCGAACAGCGCGTCGACCGCCTCCTGCAGCATCCGCTTTTCGTTGCGGATGATGATGTCGGGGGCGTTCAGCTCGATAAGTCGCTTCAGACGATTGTTGCGGTTGATTACCCGGCGATACAGGTCGTTCAGGTCAGAGGTGGCGAACCGCCCGCCGTCGAGCGGGACCAGAGGACGCAGATCGGGCGGAATAACCGGCAGGATGGTGAGAATCATCCATTCGGGCCGGTTCCCCGACTCGCGAAACGCGTTGACCACTTTGAGCCGCTTGGCCACCTTCTTGCGTCGCGCCTCGCTCTGCGTGCTCTTCATCTCGAGCCGAAGCTCCTCAGCGAGCTTGTCGAGTTCGAGCTGTGAGAGCAGCGTCCGGATGGCCTCAGCACCCATCTCGGCTTTGAAAGCGTCGCCAAACTGCTCCTGCGCCTCACGGTATTTGCGGTCGGTGAGCAGCTCGCGGTACTGAAGCGGTGTCTCGCCCGGCTCCGTCACGACGTAGCTCTCGAAGTAAAGAATCTTCTCGAGCTCCTTCAGCGTCATGTCGAGCAGCGTACCTATACGCGAAGGAAGCGAGCGCAGAAACCAGATATGCGCGACCGGCGCGGCCAGATCGATATGGCCCATCCGGTCACGGCGAACCTTGGACTGGATAACCTCGACGCCGCACTTTTCGCATACCACGCCGCGATGGCGCATGCGTTTGTACTTGCCGCAGTTACACTCGTAATCCTTGGTCGGCCCGAAGATCTTGGCACAGAACAGCCCGTCGCGTTCGGGCTTGAAGGTCCGGTAGTTGATGGTCTCGGGCTTCTTGACCTCGCCGTGCGACCACGACCGGATCATCTCCGGCGCGGCGATCGCAATTCTGATCGCGTTGAACGAAAGGGGATTCTTTGGCTTTTCGAAAAGTCCGAAAAGATCTTCCATCCCTTTTGACTCCTTGCTCCTAAGCCCTTTTTAGCCGCGGGTCGTTGATTCCAGGAGCTCGACGTTCAGACAGAGCGACTGCAGCTCCTTGACCATCACGTTAAACGATTCCGGCAGCCCGGGCTCGAGCGTGGCCTCGCCCTTAACGATTGCCTCGTACATCCGCGTCCGCCCCGCCACATCGTCGGACTTGACCGTCAACATTTCCTGAAGCGTATACGCCGCTCCATAAGCTTCAAGCGCCCAGACCTCCATCTCGCCGAGGCGCTGACCACCGAACTGCGCCTTGCCGCCGAGCGGCTGCTGGGTAACCAGACTGTACGGACCGGTCGAACGCGCGTGAATCTTGTCCTCGACCAGATGATGCAGCTTCATCATGTACATCACGCCGACCGTGACCGACTGCTCGAAGGCGTCGCCGCTGCGCCCGTCGCGCAACGTGCATCGACCCGACTCGGGCAGGCCCGCGCGCTCTATCAGCTGAAAAATTTCCTCTTCGCGCGCGCCGTCGAAAACCGGCGAGGCAACGTGGATTCCAGCCAGCGTCTTGCCCGCGAGCTTGAACACGTCGCTGTCCGCGAGCGCGTCGATAAACTCGTGGTTTTCGCTTTCCGGATAGAGGTCCTTGAGCCGCTTGCGCAGTTGCGCCACATTCGCGCCCGCGCGCAGGTCATCTTCTATACGCCTGCCCAACTCAAGCGCGGCCCATCCCAGATGAGTCTCCAGAATCTGACCAACATTCATCCGTGACGGCACGCCAAGCGGGTTGAGAACGATATCAACCGGGGTTCCGTCGGCCAGATACGGCATATCCTCCTCGGGCAGGATACGTGACAGAACGCCCTTGTTTCCGTGCCGGCCAGCCATCTTGTCTCCCACCTGCAAGCGGCGCTTGATGGCCACGAAAACCTTGATCATCTTGATCACGCCCGGAGCCAGCTCGTCACCGGCTTTCAGGCGTTCCATCTTCTGCTTGTAGTGGCCCTGGATCGCCTCGACGTTCGAGGTCATCGCGCCGATCGCCTGCGCGGCTTCCGCCTGCGCCTGCTCGCTTTCGACCCTGAGCTGCCCCCAGAGCGGCGGCGCCAACTCTTCGAGCGCCTCGACACTGAGCACATCGCCCTTGTTCAGCAGCACTCGCCGGTCGTCCGACATCACGCGGGCAGCCAGCTTCTTGCCGCCGAGCGAGCGCTTGAGCTTACGCAACGTCTCCTGGCGCAGGATGCGTATCTCTTCCGCCTCGTCTTCGTTCAGACGATCGACTTCCAGGCTCTCTATCTCCTGGGTGCGATCGTCCTTGCTGACACCGCGGCGCGAGAATACCCGCGCGTCAATCACGGTGCCTTCGACACCCGGCGGAACCCGAAGGCTGGTGTCACGGACCTCGCCGGCTTTCTCGCCGAAGATCGCCCGCAGCAGTTTTTCCTCGGGGCTTAGCTGGGTTTCACCCTTCGGCGTTATCTTGCCGACCAGAATGTCGCCCGGACGGACTTCCGCGCCAATCCGGATGATGCCGCTCGCATCGAGGTCTCTAAGCGCCTCTTCACCGACGTTCGGGATGTCGCGGGTTATCTCTTCCGACCCGAGCTTGGTGTCGCGCGCGATACACTCGAACTCCTCGATATGCACGGAGGTGAACAGATCCTCCTTGACCACACGCTCGGAAATAAGAATCGAATCCTCGAAGTTGTAACCGCCCCACGGCATGAAGGCGACCAGCACGTTGTGTCCCAGCGCAAGCTCGCCAAGCTCGGTCGACGGGCCGTCGGCCAGGATATCGCCCGTCTTGACACGCTCGCCCTTGACCACGATCGGGCGCTGGTTGATGCAGGTGTTCTGGTTGGAGCGCTGGTACTTGATGAGGTTGTAGATGTCGACACCGGCGTCGCGAGGATCGGTGCTTTGCTTGTCGGCGCGCACCACGATTCGCTTGGCGTCAACACTCTCGACCACGCCGTCACGCCGGGCGATCATGGTCACGCCCGAATCGCGGCCAACCGTCCTCTCCAGACCCGTGCCGACCAGCGGCGCGTCGGTCTTGAGCAGCGGAACCGCCT
>JBJKQX010000567.1:0-9234 GCA_046704965.1 Binataceae bacterium (SeqCode) | reverse complement strand
GATGCGCCAAGGGCGCGTAAGGCGCAAGGTTCTGGGCACGGACGCTCAGCCGCGCCTTTGCGTCTACCGCTCGCTCAATCATATCTATGTGCAGGTCATCTCGGACGAGTCGGGGCGAACGCTCGCTGCCATGTCCACGCAGGACGCCTCGCTGCGCGACTCGCTCAAGAGCAAACGAAACGTCGAGGCCGCGAAATCGGTCGGCAAGGCGCTCGCCGAGAAATGCCTACAAAACGGAATTCAGCAGGTCGTCTTTGATCGAAACGGCTTTCTATATCACGGTCGGGTCAAAGCGCTTGCCGACGCGATGCGAGAAGCCGGACTCACGTTCTGACGAGAAAAATCCGGCGAGGAATCTGTCGTGGCTAATCGTATAGACCCGCAAGGGGTCGAGATAAAAGAGAAGGTCGTTCACATCAACCGTGTCGCCAAGGTGGTCAAAGGCGGGCGGCGGTTCAGTTTTTCGGCACTCGTGGTCGCCGGCGATCAGAATGGTCTGGTCGGTTTCGGGCTCGGCAAGGCGAACGAGGTTCCCGAGGCGATTCGCAAGGGTGTGGAACGCGCCAAGAAGAGTCTTATCCGGGTGCCGCTTCGCGACGGCACCATACCGCACGAAGTCCTGGGACGTTTTGGCGCGGGCAAGGTTATACTCAAGCCTGCTGCCGAAGGTACCGGAGTTATCGCAGCGGGCGGTGTGCGCGCCGTGGTGGAACTGGCCGGTATTCGCAACGTTCTGACCAAGAGACTCGGCTCGTCGAACCGGCACAACCTGGTCAAGGCGACCATGGAAGCGCTGGCGCAGCTAAGGAGCGCCGAGGAAATCTCGCAGCTTCGAGCACGGCCATCTTCGGAAACGGAGGCGGCCTGAGCGCGAGCTCGGGAGACTTAAGGCCATGGCTGACACGATTCGAGTGAAGCTGGTACGCAGTCCGATCGGGACCAACAGACGGGTCCGAGAGACCCTCAAGGGTCTTGGACTCGGGCGGGTAGGCAGCGATCGTGAACTGAAGCGCAGTCCTGCCATTGACGGGATGATCCGGCGGGTCGCGCATCTAATCGAAGTCAAGCAATAGGTTTTCGCGATGAATTTGAGCGATTTGAGACCTGCTCCCGGTTCGACGCGGCGCGAGCGCAGGTTGGGGCGCGGGATCGGTTCAGGCCACGGCAAGACTTCCGGACGAGGTCACAAGGGTAAGGGGCAGCGCTCCGGTGGCAACACGCCTCCGGGATACGAAGGCGGGCAGATGCCGCTTCAGCGCCGCCTGCCCAAGCGTGGCTTCCGTCGTTTGCAGAAGAGCCAGAAGGCGCGCGATGAATTTGCGATCGTCAACCTCAGGGCGCTGGTGGAATTTCCCGAGGGAAGCACCGTTGACCCCGAAGCGATGGCCGAGCGCGGGCTTATCAAGCGAGGGCTCAAGGTCAAGGTTCTCGGTGACGGCGATCTCGGCGTCAGGCTGGTTGTGCGAGCGGAGGCCTTTTCCGGCAGCGCCCGCGACAAGATCACCCAGGCGGGAGGGACTGCCGAACTGATTCAGCAGGCTGGCAACTGAATGCTTGAGGGCTTTTCAGGCGCCTCGCGTATCCCCGAACTGCGCCGTCGGCTGCTGTTCACAGCGGCGATGCTGGCGGTGTATCGGCTCGGGGTGGCCGTACCGACGCCAGGAATCGACGGCCAAGCGCTGGCGAATTTTTTCAACTCGATGGCGGGCAGCCTGTTCGGAATGGTGAACCTGTTTTCCGGCGGCGCGCTCGAGCGTTTTTCGGTCTTCGCGCTCGGGATCATGCCCTACATCTCGGTCGCTATTATCCTCGACCTCATGAAGGTCGCGTCGCCCTACCTGGACGAACTCTACAAAGAGGGCGAAGCTGGTCGGCGCAAGATAGCCCAGTACACCCGCTACGGAACCGTTGCACTCGCGATCGTTCAGGGTTTCATGATCTCGATTGCGCTTGAAAAGATTAAGGCTCCGGGCGGCGGCGGGTCGGTTGTGTACAACCCGGGCTGGGATTTCCGGATCATAACGGTTATCACCGTCACCGCTGGTGCCGTGTTCGTCATGTGGCTGGGCGAACAAATAACCGAGCGCGGTATCGGAAACGGTATTTCACTGGTCATCATGGCCGGTATCGTCGCGCGACTGCCCAGCGCGCTCGCTAGCACCGTGCAGATGGTGCGCGTGGGTGAGATGAGCATGTTTTTGCTCATCTTCATCATCCTGGTGGCGGTTGTGGTTACCGCCGGAATCGTTTATCTGGAGACGGCGCAGCGAAGGATTCCGGTCCAATACGCACGAAGGGTCGTGGGTCGCAGAGTTTATGGGGGGCAAAGTTCCCATCTGCCGCTCAAGATCAACACTTCGGGCGTCATACCTCCGATTTTCGCCTCGTCCATCCTGATTTTTCCGACAACCGTGGCGGGCTTTTTCCCCGCGTTGAAGAACTATACCTCCTTTATTACGCCCGGCGGCCTGGTTTACGATTTGGTGTACGTCGGTCTGATCGTGTTCTTCTGTTACTTTTACACCGCGGTCACGTTCAATCCGGTTGACGTGGCTGATAATCTCAAGAAGTACGGTGGTTTCATCCCCGGCATCCGCCCGGGACGCTACACCGCCGAGTATATCGATCGGGTGCTTTCCCGGATTACGCTGGGTGGCGCGATTTACGTAAGCGCCGTCTGTGTGCTGCCGACAATCCTCATTCAGCGCTTCAACGTGCCGTTCTACTTCGGCGGCACTGCGCTGCTGATCGTCGTGGGGGTGGCCCTGGACACGATAGCGCAGATCGAAACCCATCTGCTGACCCGCAATTATGAAGGCTTCATGAAGCGGGGACGGGTCAACTCCAAAAAGGGCCGGTAGGAAGATGCGGTTGATACTGCTGGGACCGCCGGGAGCAGGCAAAGGTACGCAGGCGAGGATGCTGGTCGACAGGTTCGGGGCCATTCAAGTGGCGAGTGGTGACCTGTTGCGCGCAGCGGTAAAGAACCGGACGCCGCTTGGCCTTCAGGCGAAAAGCTTCATGGATCGGGGGGCATTGGTTCCCGACGAACTGGTGATTAAGCTTGTAGAAGAGCGTCTGAACGAATCCAACGGCAAAAGGGGCTTCATTCTGGACGGGTTTCCGCGCAGCGTTTCTCAGGCGAAGGCGCTTAACCGGATGCTGGAAGGTCGTCGCGAGACGATCGACAAGGTTATAGCGATTACTGTTCCTCCCGAGGAGGTCATAAAGCGAATATCGGGTCGGCGCACCTGCGGAAACTGTGGCGCGATGTATCATATAATTTATGATCCGCCCCGTAATGCTGATGTGTGCGATCGATGTAACGGCGAGCTGTATCAGCGCGAAGACGACGCCGAGGATACGGTTCGGATGCGGCTCGAAGTGTACGAGGAGACAACCAAGCCGTTGCTCGACTATTACGGAAAGGCGGGTCTATTCTCCCAGGTCAACGGTGTGGGGAGGCCTGAAGAAATACAGGATAAGATTCTGGCCGAGATAGGCAACGTCGAGGGGCACTGCGCGGGCAGTAGATAATGGTCCTGCTCAAGAGTCCTGAAGAACTGGCGCTCATGCGCAAGTCGTGCCGAATCGTTGCCGAGATTTTGGCAGAGCTCGCCGGCGCGGTTCGTCCGGGGATGACGACGGAAGATCTCGACCGAATGGCGGAGGAACTTACCTACCGCAAGGGAGCCAGGCCTGCGTTCAAGGGCTATAAGCCGGGCGACGTGGTATATCCAAAGACGCTCTGCGTCTCGGTTAACGAAGAGATCGTTCACGGAATACCGTCAAGGCGGCGTCTTAAGGCGGGCGATATAGTCGGCTTGGACTTCGGCGTGGTATATGAAGGGTTTTACGGTGACGCAGCGCGAACCGTCCCCGTAGGAAGTATCCCGGAGAGTTCGAAACGGTTGCTTCGGGTCACACGCGAGGCGCTTTACTGCGGAATCGAGCAGTGCCGGGTCGGTAACCGAATCGGCGACATCGCACACGCGGTGCAAAGTCACGCCGAGGACGCTGGATACTCGGTGGTCGAGGAATTTGCCGGGCATGGAATCGGACGCAGCCTTCATGAGGAGCCCCAGGTGCCCAATTATTTCCGTCGTGGGATGCCGAATCCAAGGCTTCAGGAAGGTATGGTGCTGGCGATTGAGCCAATGGTGAATGAAGGAACGGCGCGGCTGCGTATTATGAAAGACGGGTGGACTGCGGTGACCGCTGACGGTAAACTGTCTGCCCACTTTGAGCATTCTGTCGCGATTACCGAAGGCGGCCCGGAAATACTGACCGAGTTGGACGGTCACGTCTGAGCTTGGAGCATTATGTCTAAGGGTGATGCGATAGAAGTTACCGGAACCGTGCTGGAAGCGCTGCCCAACGCCGTGTTTCGGGTTTCGCTCGATAACGGACACAAGGTATTGGCGCATATCTCGGGCAAGATGCGGATGCATTATATAAAGATCCTGCCCGGCGATAAGGTAACTGTGGAATTGTCGCCGTACGACCTGAGCCGTGGTCGGATAACTTACCGGATGCGCACCTAGCGCGAAGAGGCGCGGATAATGAAAGTCAGACCCTCGGTGAAGAAGATCTGTAAGAACTGCAAAGTGGTGCGGCGCTTCGGCGTAGTACGCATCCTGTGCTCGAATCCCCGCCATAAGCAGCGTCAGGGATAGAGGGGTTAACTCGCTATGGCTCGTATTGCTGGAGTAGAACTCCCGAGAAACAAGCGCATGGAGATTGCGCTTACCTATATTTACGGCATCGGGCGCACCTCTGCACTCAAGATTCTTGCTGAAGCCAACGTCGACCCGGCGATTAACAGCGACGATTTGAGCGCCGAAGACCAGGTCCATATCCGTAATGTCATCGACCAGTCCTACAAGGTCGAGGGCGACCTCAGGCGTGAAATACAACAGAACATCAAGCGTTTGATGGACCTCGGATGCTACCGCGGCCTCAGGCATCGACGCGGACTTCCGGCCCGCGGACAGCGCACTCACACCAATGCGCGCACCCGCAAAGGTCCGCGCAAGGCGATCGCCGGCAAGAAGGCGCCACCGCCGAAATAGCAAGCACGGCGGATAATCGACAAGACGGATTCGAGGCGTGAAGCCTCAAGGACCCTGAACACTGATGGCGGAAGAGACGAAAGAAACCAAGGAAGCGCCCAAGCCGGCGGCAGCACCGTCCGGACCCCGGCGCAAGCGCGCAAGATACGCCGTGCCCGAAGGTATCGCGCATATCCGCGCGACCTTCAACAACACGATCGTGACGATAACCGACCAGCGCGGCGTGGTGCTCGCGTGGTCGAGCGCGGGCGCGGTCGGTTTCAAAGGTTCACGCAAGGGAACCCCGTTCGCGGCGCAGCTGGCTGCAGAGGCCTGTGCGCGCAAAGTGGCGGACATGGGCATGAGAAGCGTGGTCGTGTATGTGAAGGGTCCCGGTGGTGGACGCGAGTCAGCGGTCCGGGCGCTTCAGGCGGCAGGACTCAATGTTACTTCGATAAAGGACGTTACGCCGATTCCACATAACGGATGCCGTCCGCCCAAACGGCGCCGGGTATGAACTGGAGCAGAGGATAAAGTATCGTGGCTAGAAACCTTGGTCCTGTATGCCGGATGTGCCGGCGTGAGGGGCTTAAGCTCTTCCTTAAGGGTGAGCGGTGCTACACGGACAAGTGTGCGATCGAGCGGCGTAATTATCCGCCCGGTGCCCATGGACAGGCGCGCACTCGTTTTTCCGAATTTGCCATCCGGCTGCGCGAGAAGCAGAAGGTCAGGCGTATCTACGGATTGCTTGAGAAGCAGTTCGCGCACTACTTCGAGATGGCGGAACGGATGCCCGGAATCACGGGCGAGAACCTGTTGGTATTGCTCGAGCGCAGGCTCGACAACGTTGTTTACAGGCTTGGTTTTGCGAGCTCGCTGGCTCAGGCGCGTCAACTTGTGAGGCACGGCCACTACGAGGTCGGCGGCAGGCGGGTGACCATTCCGTCATACCTGGTATCGCCGAACGAAACGATAGTGGTGACC
The DNA here is from genome assembly GCA_046704965.1 of Binataceae bacterium (SeqCode). Taxonomy (GTDB): domain Bacteria; phylum Desulfobacterota; class Binatia; order Binatales; family Binataceae; genus DTIX01. Next base: position 3,199 of record JBJKQX010000567.1, on the reverse strand, counting down.
GAGAAGAGCCGACAGAAGAAGGTTATCCAGGAAGCGATCGAGATGTCGCAGCGGCGTGGCGTGCCGCCTTGGATGACGGTCGAACGCGAACAGTTCCGGGGATTTCTCAAGACCTATCCGGCGCGTTCAGACCTGACGATGCCAATCAGCGAAAAGCTGATAGTGGAGCACTACTCCAAATAGCTGACGGCGGCGGAATACGGTTACCGGGGACCGTCGCAAGCGGTCTCTCGGGGGACTGCGATAATCCATCCCGTTAAGAGCGGCAAATATGCAGAATGATTGGCACGACCTGATCAAACCCAAAGGCGTCGAATTCGACGAAAAGGAAGTCACCGAGACTTACGGCAAGTTCGTTGCCGAGCCTTTGGAGCGTGGTTTCGGAACAACTATCGGCAATAGTCTGCGTCGAATCCTTCTCTCCTCGCTCCCGGGGTTTGCGATCACGGCCGTACGTATCAATGGAGTTCTTCACGAGTTCTCCACGCTTCCGGGGGTCAAGGAGGACGTCACCGATATCGTCCTGAACCTCAAAGAGGTTCGCGTTCGCCTGCACGAAGGCGATGAGATAACGGCGACGCTCAAGTCCAAGGGTGAAGCGGTGGTTACCGCGCGCGACATCACGGCCGGACCAAGCCTGGAAATCCTCACCCCCGACCAGCATATCGCAACGCTCGACAAGGGTGCCGAGCTTGACCTCGAGCTGATTATCAGGCGCGGGCGCGGATACGTACCGGCTGAACGGGGCGCCGACGAAGAACCGATCGGCACCATCCGTCTGGACGCGGTGTTTTCACCCATCCGGAGGGTCAACTTTGTAGTAACCAATGCCCGCGTGGGCCAGCGCACCGACTACGACCGTCTGACGCTCGAGATTCGCACCGACGGGTCAATCTCTCCGCGCGAGGCACTGACCTATGCTGCCCGCGTGGCGCGCGATCAGATGTCGATTTTCGCCGGCGTGGAAGAGGAAGTTGAGATTCCGCAGCCGGAGGTCGGGGCTGAGACACGCCCGGTGATCAACGAACTGCTGTACCGTCCGGTCGAAGGGTTGCCGATTTCGGTCCGTGCGTTCAACGGTCTTCAGAACGCCGACATAAAGTATATCGGTGAGCTCGTGCAGCGCACGGAGCAGGACATGCTCAAGATCAAAAACTTCGGGCGCAAGTCGCTCAACGAGATAAAGGAAGTTCTGGCCGACATGGGGCTTTCTCTCGGGATGCGTCTTGAGAACCTGCCGGCCAGGAGCGAACTTGACAAGATGTGGGAGGAGCACGAGCGGCGCGAATCCGTTTAAGGATCTCGCCCGTATGTGTTTTCGGAGCAAATCATGCGTCACCTGAAACAGGGGAGAAAATTCAGCCGCACACCGGCCCATCGCAAGGCCATGTTCCGCAATCTTTTCCTTGCGCTGTTGCGCAGCGGTCGAATCAAAACGACTGACGCGAAGGCAAAGGAATTGCGGCGCGTGGCGGATCGGATGGTGACGCTGGGCAAGCGCGGCGATCTGGCCGCACGCCGGCGCGCGTATGACTTCATCCAGTCCCACGCGCTGGTGAAAAAGCTTTTCGACGAAGTCGCTCCGCAGTTCGCGGAACGAAAGGGCGGTTACACGCGGGTGGTTAAGTTCGGGATTCGCCGCGGCGATGCCGCTCCGCTCTCGATTATCGAATTCGTCGGGAGCGAGGAAAAAGCGAAGCCCAAAAAACGGCGCCGCCGAAGAGACCGTGAGGCGGACGAAGGCGGGCAGCAGGCCGTAGCCGGCTGATTCCCGTCGTTTCCATATCTCTATCAATTCAAGCGAAGGCTCGTCGATTGTGCGGGCCTTCGCTTTTTTGTCAGCGCTGATGCGGACGCACGCGCTTCGTGACTATCCGATACAGACGCGCAGCTTCGCCCGCCCGTCCTCCTTTGATAAACTTCCCTGTACCCTCACGAGATCTCCGGGAAATTCGCAATGGCAAACGAGCTCATAAAGCCCGAGAAGTTTTTCCTGGGTCGGTTCGGGATGACCGAGTCAGCCTTCGAGCGCATTCTTGGCACCGCGCTCGAGCGCAAGGCCGACTACGCCGACCTATATTTCGAATATCGCAATGCCGAGGCTCTCGCTCTTGAGGATTCCATAGTGAATCACACCAGCAAGAGCGTAAGTCAGGGTGTCGGGGTGCGCGTCTGTGCCGAGGACCGCACCGGCTACGCCTATTCGGACGAGGTCACGGTTGACCGGATGCGGCTTGCCGCTGAGACGGCACGTGCTATCGCCGAACAACCCTCCGGGACGGTTGCTCCCGTGCAGGTTGGTACCCCGGTCAAGCGGCACAAGCTCTACGAACTCGAAAGCACTCCGCTCGACGTTCCGGTCGAGGAGCGGGCCAGACTGCTCTCGGAAATCGACAAAGTGGCTCGCGCCTGCGACCCGCGGGTGAAGAAGGTGATGGCCTCGTTTGCCGCCGAGCAGAAAATCGTGATGGTTGTCACGAGCGAAGGGCGGATTGCCGCCGATCTCCAGCCGCTTTGCCGGCTGAACGTCACGGTTATCGCGGAGGACGGCACCAATCGCCAGATAGGAAGTTATGGCGGAGGCGGTCGTGTAGAGTGGCGTTACTTTCTCGAGGGAGAACTGTGGCGCGAGTACGCGCGCGAGGCAGCTCGCCAGGCGCTCGTCAATCTTGAGGCGGTGGACGCGCCAGCCGGTGAGATGGTTGTCGTGCTGGGCCCCGGATGGCCGGGAATCCTGCTGCACGAGGCGATCGGTCATGGGCTCGAAGGCGACTTCAACCGCAAAGGCGTGTCCGCGTTTTCGGGTCGCGTAGGACAGCGCGTCGCGAGCGAGCAGTGCACCGTGGTGGATGACGGAACGATTCCAAACCGTCGCGGAAGTCTGAACGTTGACGACGAGGGCACACCCACCACGCGCACCGTCCTTATCGAAAAGGGAATTCTGCGCGGCTACATGCAGGATCGCCTCAACGCGCGCCTGATGAAGGTGGAACCGACCGGCAACGGGCGGCGCGAAAGCTTTGCCCATACTCCTATGCCGCGGATGACGAATACGTTCATGCTTGCGGGCGAGTATAGCCCCGAAGAGGTGATTCGATCGGTCAAGCGTGGGCTCTACGCGGTTAACTTCGGCGGTGGCCAGGTCGATATAACCAACGGCAAGTTCGTTTTTTCGGCGAGCGAGGCCTACATGATCGAA
>JBJKQX010000566.1:0-3819 GCA_046704965.1 Binataceae bacterium (SeqCode) | reverse complement strand
CGCCCGGTTCAGATTAGTTTATGCCATTCAGGCCGCCTGCTTCTTATGTCTGACCGGCTTGGATTCGCCGCGCACGAAGAAGCGCTTGTCGAGTTCGCCCATCGTCTCTTTCACGCCGCCGTATTCGAGTTCGCTGTACGGCAGCATCGCGGGCCCCGAGAATCCCTGCTGACGGATTTCGGCCGCCTTTTCCGAGACACGGTTGCGTACCCAATCCCAGAACGGATGGTCGAAGGCGTCGACCGGCTCGGTGAACTTGCCGCCGTGCATGCAAAAGGCCGCGCACGTGACCACCGGAGGTCCGTCGATGAACGATATCGTGGAGTTGAGCTTCACCGGCATCAACGGGCCGTTGTGGCTTCCGCGCATCGTGCCCGCAACGTAATGGCCGATTCTGTACGGTGACAAAATTTCGCCGGTGGCCGGAAAGTCCGATTGCGAACGCACCAGAGCGACCGGGTCGTCCTTGCCCGTATACTTGCCCGCGATGTTATGCAGTCGCGAAGTGGACACAACGGCTGCGATGTCGTCGCTGGCTCGGCTTCTCACCGATTCGACCACGAACCTTTCGTTGTCACGCAGCAGGCAAGCGATATCGTAGAGTTGCTCGGGCGCCTTGAGCTCAATAATACGGTCTCCCTTGGTGTGGTTCACGTCCATGATCGTGAAGGTGAAACCTTTGGCGATTTTGGGCGAGAGCAACAGCCCCGGACAATGCATCGGATCCGCGAACGCCAGGTAAAGCGGCAGATTGTAGGCGCCCGGGTCGGTCTTGTCGGCCGCGAAAAACAGGAAAGGCTCATTGGGCCGTTCCTCGAACTCCAACTCCCACGACGCAGGTCCCATTCCGCGAACGTTGCCGGAGAACGCGTCCTTGAGCAGGTCCTGTCCGGCTCCATACAGCCCCTGGTCCTTGGCCACCTGCGTTCCTGTCATGAAGGCGTTCCATGCAAGCTCGTGAATTTTCGGATCGTCAACGCCGCGCTTGTGTGACATCAGGATGGCGATATCGTCACCGGTCGAGCTGACGTAAGAGTCGAGAAGCAAGTCCTTGCCCTTTTGCCTGACGAAGTTTGCTACGGTTTCCTTGAGCTTGTCGCTTGGCCGGATGTGACCACCGATCGATCCGACGTCGGCTTTTATCACGGACAGTGTGATTCTCATGTAATCCTCCTCTCGCACTCGTCGCTCGCGATGCGAATGAGCCCGTGGAACTGATCCGGGATAGTTAGAGCATCACGCGTGCCGTTTAGCGGAAGAGCGATTCCAAGCTTAAGCTCTTTGAATTAACCTGCATTGGGGCGAATCGAAGCACCTATCCGCTCGGTTAGTGTGTCGCTCGGAGTCATCTTGCGCACCCGCGACGTGGTAGTGAGTCGCTTTCTCACTGCTTCAACATCTCAGTATCCAGGTATCTCACTATCTCGACCTCTCACTTTCTCACGCTTTGGACTCACGCTCACCGTCCACCTGTCTCAACGGTCAGCGGAAATGGCTTGGTCTATCTCGCGCGCCGCACGGATTCCCGATTCGAGAGCGCCCTGCGCGATACCCCTGAGCAGGAGCGGCGCGGTATGCTCGCCGGCAAAATAAAGTCGTCCTTCGCTGCGACCCAACTCGGGCAGCACCGTGCTCATCTGCCCCGGTTTGAAGTACGCGTACGCTCCGAGGGTCCATGGATCGTCGCTCCATGACTTGAAGACCATCCCCTCGAAGTTTTCGTGAATCGGCGGGTAGATGTGCTCAACTGCACCCAACGTTGCCCGCAGACGCTGCTCATCGCCCATCGCGGCGAACCGCCGTGCGGATTCCCCGGTGATGAAGCACTGAAGAATCCCACGCGAACTTTTGCTCTGCGGCGAGCCGTCCCAAAGCATACTTGTCGCAAGATCGGTGAAGGCGTAGCCCGACAATTCTTCGTCAGCCCAGAACCGGCTGCGACAAAGGATGAACGCTCGTGCAACCGAGGCGTAAGGGACAGCCCGAATCGCGCGCCGTTTTGGTTCCGACAGGGGAGGGTCGATTCGCATCAGGGCGAGACGACCCAGCGGCATAGCCAATATCACTGAGTCGCACGTGATCGCGTTGGAGAAACCTCCGTGCCTGTAATGGACCGTGGCCGATTTGGCTTCGTGCTGAATCCACGAGACTGATGCGCCGTAATGAATCCTGTCGCCGAGTCGCGTCGCCATCGCTCGTGGTAACAGGTCGTTGCCGCCCTCGATTGCATAGCGCTCATTGGCGAACGCACTATATGCGGCAAGCTGTCCCAGAACGTCGAGCGCCGAGCGCTGGTTGAAATTCTCGCCCACGAAATCCCAGTTGGCGAGGCAGAGAAGCCTGGTGGCGCCGCCCGACGCTCCCCGCTGCGCCATGAAGTCGGCGAATGACAGCCGGTCGTATTTTTCGATGACCTCACGCGGCCATCCATTTCGCGCCGCGTCGGCAAGTTCGTCGACCGCGTCTCTCAAATAGGCCGTTCGCATCCCGGTCAGCCCGAGGCGTTTCTCGTCGGCCGTGAGGTCGAGTGGCCACTCGGTCTCGGGCCCGCCACTGTCGACGATTCGCCTGCCGCGCAGATGAAAAAGAACCGGTAGCGAGAGCGCCTTAGGACGTGCAAGACGCAGTTCAAAGTGGCGTATGTAGGCGATAGTCGGATCGGGATCGGTAGGAATGAAGGCGGCCGCGCCCAGCTCCGCGCTCAGATCATCGGGAAACGAATCGCGATCGGTACGGACTCGTCCGCCCGCGCAACTGCGCGCCTCAAGGACTATCGCGTCGTGGCCCCGGTCTATCAACTCGTGCGCTGCGGCAAGACCGGCAAGACCCGCTCCGATCACCACAACTTTGGTTCGCGTCCCAGGCGCTTTCATCGAAAAACCTCTTCCCGGCAATCCGTGCATGCACTTTTTGCATCCGAGCGAGACAAGTAGAGCACTCTCCATGCCGTAATGGCGTATCGCGCATGTCGGATCGGGCTGAAGCGGCGGATTGGCACGGGCAATGCTTTCAGAGCCTTTCAGGAATGTTGGCGCAATCAGGGAGTTCATTTTGGGGGAACCTTCATGCGAGGGCATAAGAATCTCAGACCAAGACGCGAAAAGCTCGAGTTCGAAGGTGTTTATCCGTTGATGCCTACCCAGTACTACGAGCTGATCGGTCATCGGACGATGCTGGATGGGGAAAAGAAGCTGTTGTTTGCAGTTCTGGAAGACGCCATCCGCGTCTATGTGCTCAACATGAGCGGCAGAAGTGCCGGTGCGCGCAGGGATTTTAAAGAGGTTTGCGATTGGTTGAACGCTCCCAGTGACGGGGATCTGTTCTCCTTCGACAATCTGTGTGAGGTATTCGGAATTCAGCCTGCCGCGCTGAGGCTTCAGCTTTCGATGCTTCGCGCATCGGACCTGCCACGTCGCCGCGTCCGTTCCGTCGGCCGTCGTGTACCGCTAACAATGGGTTGATCGGGCGCCCGTAGGACGCACCTGATGATTCGAGTTGTATCATCCGGCGACAGTCGATCCACGTTTTGAATGAGACTTAAGGGGGCATAGTTACAGCGGGTTCGGAGAACGCGTAATTTAGAGTGGCCATGGCCAGATGCTCAAAGTGGCGGGTGTTGCTATGCGAGTTCAGGGTTCAGGACGACGTCGTGCGAATCGTGCATGGGCCGGAAAGTCGCGCCTAATCCGACTTCGGAGTTCGAGAGCGCGCGGTGTCCGAAGTCAGACGTCTGCCACTTCAATCCCCTCCGCCGGGGTTGTACCCTATGAAAGGTTTCGTGCCGCGCAACGTAAGCGCGAGGTCAGGACTGGTCACAGG
>JBJKQX010000565.1:0-6861 GCA_046704965.1 Binataceae bacterium (SeqCode) | reverse complement strand
ATTTACGATCGCGCGGGAAAAATCGAGACGGTTGATTACTCCGGGCCAGGCAAGCCGCGTGTGCGGCGAAGACTGCTGCGCGATCTGAATCGCTTTCGTACCGCGTCGCTGATTCTGACCGACGAATCAGTCTTCGGCGACATGCATCTGGTCGAGGCGAGTCGCGGATGCCAGTGGGGATGCAGGTTTTGCGCGGCCGGGTTCATGTATCGCCCGATTCGCTATCGTTCGCCCGAAAAGCTGATCGCCGAGGCGACCCGCGGTCTCGCGGAGCGCAACGTAATCGGACTGGTGGGTGCGGAGATGGTGAGTGTGCCGGGTGTCGCCGATATTGCCGAAGAGATCGCGGATCGCGGCGGACGGCTTTCACCGTCATCCCTCAAGGCCGATTGCATCACGCCGCGTCTCGCCCAGGCGCTGGCTCGCAACGGGAATCGTAGCGTCACGGTCGCGCCCGAGGCGGGCAGCGAAAGGATGCGCAAGGTCATCAACAAGAACCTTAGCGAAGACGAAATTCTCGAGGCGGCCGACCTGATGGTGGGCGAGGGCGTCGAGAACCTGAAGTTTTACTTTATGATTGGCCTGCCCGAGGAACGCGATGAAGACGTGATCGAAATCGCGCATCTTGTGGGCAGGATTCTGGAACGTGCCCGTTCCCGCAGGAAGCCTGTAGGCCGGGTTACGGTTTCGCTCAATCCGTTCGTGCCCAAGCCGTGGACGCCGTTTCAATGGGACCCGATGGAGCCGGCGCGAGTCATCAAGGAGAAGGTCGCGCTGTTGCGACCACGGCTCGCTCGCCTCGGCGTGCAGCTCGACGCCGAGTCACCGCGCGAGGCTTACTTCCAGACCATGGTTTCGCGAGGAGACCGTCGAGTCGGCGGCATCCTGGAGCTGCTCGACGCGGCCGGATGCGACCGGCCGGGCGAGGTGTGGCGCGAACTTGCGCGCCTTCGCCGCGAACCGGTGGAAGGTCTTCCCGATCCGGATTTTTTCGTGACCCGCGGATATGACCACGGCGAAGTTCTGCCGTGGGATTTTATCGATCATCATATTCACAAATGGTTTCTGCTTTCCGAGCGCAAGAAGGCGCACTACGACCATCAGACCCCGCCATGCGACGTGACACGATGCACCGTTTGCGGAGCGTGCTGAGGTGATGAAGGGGAGGGACAACGGTGAAAAAAACCTATAGGGCAGGACGCTTTACAGCGGTCGCGATCGCATTGGCCGCAACTCTCATGTTCGGGTTGCCGATTGTGCATCCCGGGGTCGCCAGCGCGATGAGTGAGTCGAACGTTGGCCCGTCGGCCGCTCCGCCGCTGGCGCCCGACGCGATGAGAGTCGTGCCCGCCGAAAAGGCCACGCCGCGACCGACGCCTCGAACCCGGGCGAAAACGGCGTCGAGCACAACGCAGGGATTCCAGGTCGAACCCGCCGACGCGCGTCTCAGAATCAAAGAAAACACCTGGATTTACTCGCGGCCGTCGTATCGCGCTTCCCATATCAAACGGGGCACGGCGGGAAAGTATGTCGTCGTGACGGGCTCGACGCGCTATTACCTTCGGGTGCGCCTCAAGAGCGGTGAGACCGGGTACATATCGCAGCGCGCGATTGATCTCGTGAAGCCGACCAACAAGTATTTCAAACTTACGCACGACGCCCCGGTACTCGAAAAACCCAATCGGTGGGCGAAAAAAGTCTCCGAGGTGCATCGCGGCTACTACGTCCACGTAATCGGCATCGCTCTCAATTACATGCAGATAAAGATGAAGAACGGTCTGGTCGGGTTCATCCACGTGACTGCGCTCCAATAGACGGCCGAGGCGCGAGCGCAAAAATAAGAAGTAGCCGCGCGGGTGATCGTGCCTCGCTCAATCCTCAAATGCCGGCCGGTGTCCGCGTATTGATTTCGTCGTTCGTGCCACTCGGCATCCGAGCGCGCGGCAGGGAAGATCGTCCGATGGCCGCGCGCGAAGGGAACCGACCGATCGGGGATTCGCTCACTCCTGACATGTTATCCGTATGACTAAGCAGGAACGCCAAGGTTGGATAATCGTCTCCAGCCTGTTTGTTACCCTGCTGCTTGTTTTCGGGGGTGGTTACAACACCTTCGGGATTTTCTTCACGCCGCTTCTCAAGCAGTTCAAATGGAGCCACGCGGAAGTGTCCACGATGCAGGCTGCGCTCTCGCTCGCGGCGGGTTTGAGCGCGCCGATTGTCGGATGGCTGCTGGATCGGATCGAGGCGCGAGTGGTGATGATAGCCGGAGCGATATGCTCAGGCCTCGCTCTAATCGCGGCGTCGCAGGCGCATTCGTACGAATGGCTGCTCGGCTGTTACCTCCTGCTCGGAATCGGTATCGGTGGCGCGACTTTGCTTCCGTGCGCGCTGGTGGTCGCCAACTGGTTCGAGGCGCGTCGCGGAATCGCGATGGGCGTGGCGTTCGCCGGCACCTCGCTCGGCGGGATGGTGATGACGATTGTCGCCGGCTACGTGATAGCGCACAGCGGATGGCGTGTCGGTTATCTGGCGATGGGTATCCCGATGATCGTCATCGTGATTCCTGCGGTTTTCTTTCTGGTTCGAACACGTCCGCAGAGTGAACAGGGCGAAAGCATTCACACCTCGGCGGCGGAGCAAGCGAAGTCTCTGCCCGGGCTGGAAGTGAACGCGGCGCTTCGCACGCGCTCGTTCTGGCTCATCGGAGCAGCCCAGTTCTGTTTCGCATTTGCCGCAGCCGGCGCCCTGGTTCACCTGGTTCCCTATCTGATTGGAATCGGCTACGCGGCGACCATGGCCGCGCTGGTCATGAGCCTGGTCTTCGGCCTGACGTCGTTGGGAAAGCTCGTGATGGGCACGTTTGCCGACCGCGTCAGCGGCAGGACTGCGTTGGCCGTCAACTTTGTCATCGGCGCGGTAGGATTTCTGCTCGTTCTGGACGCGAGGAGTACGCCGGCGTTGATCGCTTTCGTGCTGCTGTTCGGGCTGACGCTTGGCGCGCCGCTGGTGCTGGTGCCGATGCTGATTACGGAGTCGCTCGGGCTAAGACGCTTTGGAACGCTCGCCGGTCTGACGGGTATTGCGCAGACCCTAGGCGCCGCAATCGGTCCGGTCGTCGCCGGACGCCTGTACGATCTGACCCGAAATTACGCGCATGCGTTCCTGCTGTTTGTCGCGATGCTGATCGTTGGCGCCGTCGCGTCGTACGGATGCAGGTCGCTTGCGAGCGAGCATGCGGAAGCCGCAAACTCGCCAATCTCCGCATGATTATGCCGGGCGGGTGAGAGCGAAATGAATGAAGTCGGCTCACCGTCAGTCTTGCGCGCTTTGCACTATTCGCGCGGCCGCCGACGACACGGCGCCTTCTGCTCTTATCTGACAGGTGGCCTGATGGCGAGGATCGATCTGATTTTGGCCGCGATGTCGGGGGCGAGAACCACGTCGCTGATTATCGCTGCCGCGTCAGCGCCCGCTGCCAGCACGTCCGGGACGGTCGCCTCGGTTATGCCGCCGATTGCCACGATCGGAAGTTTGACCGCCGCGCGCACGGCGGCAAGCCGTTCCAGACCCTGACCGCGACTGATCTTCTTGAGGCCGCCCTCGAACATCGGCCCGAACCCGATATAGTCCGCGCCGCCCGCTTCGGCCTCGCGAGCCATCTCAACGCTGGCCGTGGACACGCCGATTATCCGCGACGAACCTGTGAGCTTGCGGCCCGCTTCCAGCGGCAGGTCGTTCTGCCCGAGATGGACGCCGTCGGCTTCGGCAAGCATCGCAATATCGACGCGATCATTTACGATGAAGACGGCTCCCGCCCGGCGGCACATCGAAGCGATCTCACGCGCCGTCGTTAGAAAGTCGCGGCCGCTCGTGTCCTTGAGCCGAAGCTGCATGATCCGCACGCCCGCGTCGAGCATCACGCGCGCGAGCTCGACCGGGTCGTGACCGGCGAACGGATCGACGATCGCGTAGAAGTGCGAAGGTAGTTTCATGACTGGCCGGGGTACCTGGTTAGCGGGATTCCGTGGTCCGTGATTTTTTTTCGGAGCGTGTTGCGGTTAAGGCCCAGGATACGGGCCGCCTTGACCTGGTTGCCGCCGGCGCGTTTCAGCGCGAGTTCGATAAGCGGACGCTCCAGCTCTGCGACCATCCGTTCGTAAAGGTCTCGCGGTTCCTCGCCGCCCGGATTGTCGAGCCAGTCGGCGATACGCTCGGAGATGAGATCCTTGAGCGTTGCCCCGTCATGGACTGAAGGCCGGCCTTCGCCGCCCGCGGAGTACTGAAGTTCGACATCCTCGGGACGGATGGTATTGCCCGAGGCAAGCAGCGCCGCGCGCATCACGGAATTCTCCAGTTCGCGCACGTTTCCGGGCCAGTCATAGGCCTTCAGCTTTGCGACCGCTTGCGGGCTGAGTGAGATTGGCCGCGCGCCCATCTCGCGCACCGCCTTGGCAACGAAATAACTGGCCAACTCCCCGATGTCCTCGCGCCGTTCGCGCAACGCGGGTACCCGAATCGGGATTACGCGGAGCCGGAAATACAGATCCTCGCGAAACTGCCGCTCGCGCACCGCGCCTTCGAGGTCGCGGTTGGTCGCGGCGATTACTCTTGCACTGAGCTTCAGAACCTCGGTTCCTCCCACGCGGTTGAACTCGCGTTCCTGCAGGGCTCGAAGCAGCTTGGGCTGCAGTTCAAGCGGAAGGTCGCCGATTTCGTCGAGGAACAGGGTCCCGCGGTCGGCAAGCTCGAATTTGCCCGCGCGCCGCTCCGTTGCTCCGGTAAACGAACCGCGCTCATGGCCGAAGAGTTCGCTTTCAAGCAGTCCGTGCGGTATCGCCGAGCAGTTGACCGCCACGAACGGCGCGCGCCATCGCGGCGACTTGAAGTGGATCGCCCGTGCGATCAGTTCCTTGCCGGTCCCGCTCTCGCCCGAGATGAGCACGGTCGCGTCGTTGGTCACAACCCGGCCGATCAGCTTGTAGACGTCCTGCATCGCCGGACTTCGGCCGATTACCTCTCCGCCGACCAGCTTCGGGCTTACTTCCTCGCGGATGCGGTCCAGGTCCGCGGCCTGACGCGCAATCTCGACGGCTCGGCGCACAGCGGCCGCCACAAGGTCGAGGTTTGCGAACGGTTTGGTCAGGTAGTCGTGAGCGCCGCGCTTCATCGCTTCGACCGCGTTGCTCATCGTGCTCGCCGCGGTTATCACGACCACCAGCGTCGCGATACCTTCATCCTTTGCGCTCGACAGGACTTCGAGCCCGCCCGGGCCGGGCATCATGACATCGAGAAGCGCGACGTCGAATCTCCCGGTGCGGAGCAGGTCCAGCGCGCCGGCGCTGTCCGCCGCTTCCTCGACGGCGTAGCCGTCGGCCTCGAGTCGATGGCGCAGGACGAGCCGTATCGCCCGGTCGTCGTCGGCGACAAGGACCGTCACGGGCCTGGTGTCGTGCTCGCCGAAGGAAAAATGTGAGTCTCCTTTTGGAACCGTCATTCGCGAATTCGGCTGTGCATTAGCTGACGAACATACATCGTAGCAACAATTATAAGAATTATAAGGGTTTCGCGAGCCGCCTCGGCCGTGTCGGCTCAGGCTGTTGTCGGCAGCGTTATCTTGAAGGTCATGCCGCGAGCTTTGCCCTTGGTGCGCTTAGGATTAACCCCGCCGCGCTCGGCCCAAAGCTTGCCACCGTGCAGGGCGATAATCCTTTGGCTGAGCACCAGCCCCAGACCTGTGCCGGACGGCTTGGTGGTGAAGAACGGCGCGAAAAGCTGACGCATCTGCTCGTCGCTCACGCCGGGGCCGCTGTCCGAAATTGCGACGCGCAGAAAATGCACGTGTTTGCCGTCGGCGGCGAGTCGAAACTCATTCTCCATCCGGGTCCTGATCCGAATCATCCCCTGGGCATCCATGGCTTCAACCGCATTTCGTATCAGGTTGATGAAGACGCGCCCGAGGGCACCCTCGTCACCCATGACTTCCGGGAGGCTCGGGTCGAACTCCTGTTCGACGATCATGCCGGCGGGGGCGTTCGGATGAAGCCCCGCCATCCTGAGCGCCTGATGCAGCACGCGATGGATGTTGACCGGGTTGCGCGCGAGACGCTGAGGGCTGCCGACTTCGAGGACCTGCTCCACCAGAGCGGCGATCCGATCGACTCCTGAAAGGATAAGCTCGCAGTATTCCTGCGCGCGCGGTTCGCCGGGCAGCATCGCGGACATCAGTTCGGCCGCTCCTCTGATTCCGGTCAGTGGGTTTCTGACCTCGTGTGCAAGTCCCACCGGAGAGAGCCTCAGACCCGTATCATCATCTATCGCCTGGGTGGCACTTTTCTGATGAGACAGGTCGTGCAAAAGAATGATTATCCCGCCCGTCCAGCCGCTCGCGTGCAAAAGCGGGCCGACCTCCGCCCGCACCGAGACTTGGCGCGTACCGGTGTTCAGTGTTGCCCGAGGGTCGGATACTTCCTGTCCGGTTTTGAGGCAGCTCTGAAGCATGCGCCCGAGCCATTCGTTGTCCCGGACCAAATCCTCCATGAGCTGATGGCTTATCTGCGAGACCCCAAGGATGGTTTCCGCGGCGGCGTTGGCGAAAACCGGCGACATCCGGGAGTCGAGAGCCATGACAGCACCGCCCAGACTGTCCAGAATGTCGTGCCAGAGATTGTCGTCGTTGTGTTTCAATCTTTTTGCCCGAATATCGCGTAAAAGCCTATCTTACAAGGTCGAATTGCGTTCGAAACTCGCCCCAAAAAAAGTCTACGTAAAAATAATCGATGATCATAATAAGTTTTTTTTAAGTTGATGCGGTTGATTGCTCGCGCTCTGGCCTATACGGTTTTTCCAGCCAACGGGCGTCCT
>JBJKQX010000564.1:0-5775 GCA_046704965.1 Binataceae bacterium (SeqCode) | reverse complement strand
CGAACAACGGTGGTCGGATGAGAGACGAGAAACAGGTTCGGCAACGTGGTCAGATCGCGGTCAGGCGTCTGAATCTCGGTGCTGAACAACCCCTGTTCCGAGACGCGACCGAAATGCCCCTCAACTTCGACGAAGTCGCCGGGCCTGATGTGTCCGATTGAGCGCATCATGAACCCGCCGAGCATGTTGCCAACGAAGGTGGTGGAGGAAAGCGCGATCACCGCGCTTACGACCAGTCCGTAAACCTTCAGCAGTTCCAGGCGCATCTCCGGACCGGCCGGAATCGTAGCCAATACCGCGAGCACACCCAGCAGCCCAATTACGGTCGAGCTTATCTGACGGACAAAGCGCGCGCGGCCGGAGACTTTGAAACGTTCACGGTTGAGGACGTAATTCGCGAGCAGCAAGGCCAGAACGGTACATGTCACCGCCAGGCCCACCGGTATGAACTGACGCACTGAAGGCATCGGGATTCTCGCTTTTCTTCCACGCCGTGCGACAGGTTGCCACTCGCCGTCACGGCTACATCTCCGCCCTCAACGAGGTTTCGGGTTATCGTGATATGGACAAAAAGCGCGGTTAGTTCAAGCGACGGAAACGGCACGAAAAGGAATCAAGTGCGGCATCGGAGCTGATCCCCTTGCATGAAACGGGCGCACCGACCGGAGCCGGCGCGCCCCATAGGGTCTCAGTTTTTACCTTCGAGCTGGCGCACGCGCACAATACGTCTTTGCATGTAGGCGTTTTGCACGGCACCGTACAGGTCGATCGCGTAGCGGTCGGCTTCTTCGAACTCGTTCAGGTGCAACGACCTGTAGTTCACCGCGTCAATGATGTATGAGCCGCCGGTAGCCGCCATGGTTATATACCACGGCAAAAAATAACCCATCGGATCCATCGCGCCGTCGGCCACTCTGCCGATAGCGTCGCCAACCGTAGAAGGCCCAAAGAACGGAAGCATCAGGTACGGCCCGGTCGGGATTCCGTAATAGCGCATCGTGAGTCCGAAGTCGTCGGGATGCTCTCTCAGACCGAACCAGGTGCGGGCAGGATCGAAGAACCCGGCCAGCCCGAGGGTCGAGTTTATGCCGAAGCGCGCGACTTCTGTGCCGGCTTGCGGAAAACGCATTTGAAAGAGATTGTTGGCGAAGCGCGGGATGACGCCAATGTTGTTGAAGAACCGCGAAACCGCATGGCGCACTGGCACGGGCGCAACCGTCGCATAGGCACTCGCCACCGGATGCAGCACCCAGTCGTCGAGTTTCAGGTTGAAGGTGAACATCCTTTCGTTGAACGGAGCGAGCGGATCGCTCTCCACGCCCTCTTGCAGCGCCAGGTCGGGCGGCGGTGCCGCTTCGGCCGGCGGTGCGGCTTCGGTCGGCGGTGCCGACGGAACTGCCCGCTTGGCCGCCCGTGTAGACGCCGGTTCAAATGCAAAGGCCGGACGTACCAGCACACTTACAGAAAGCATGGAGACCGCAATTATGAGGATCAGAGCGAAGCGAGCCCGTTGCGGTTCCGCGGAAACTGCCAGTGAGGCGTAGTCTTCCATGATCTGTGCATTCCTTCCGCGCGGAAGCGGCACGATACCGCCAGACGTTAATGATTACGCTGCGAGGTTATCACGCAGCCGGCGGCATCATAAGCCTCGCGTACTAGTGTGACGTTCCCATGCTTGCCGCCAACTGCTTCTGCTTCCTTTTGAGATCGCTCAGCAGAGTTGGAAAGCCCTGATTGTTCACGACTCGATTAAACTGGTTGCGATAATTCGCGATTATGGAGATGTTATCCACGGTTACGTCGTAGATAAGCCATTTGTTACCCTGCTTACGAAGCATATAGCTCACCGGAACCGGCTGCTTGCCCTTCTGCAGGATTCGCGTCATCACCTCCGCGTAGCCCGCGCCCTGACTGCGCGTACGCATGAAATCCACCTTCTGGTTGGAATAATCGGTGATTCGGCTCAGATAGGAATCTTCCACGAAACTGGTGAAGACTTTTGTGAATTCCTTGCGCTGAGCTGGATTGATGCTGCGCCAGTGATAGCCGAGGGCCGTACGCGCCATCGCCTCGAAATCAAAGCTTCCATCGACCAGGTCGCGCAGCTTCTGCTGGCGCTCGGCGATCGCAGTGTTCTTGTCCTGCAGGACTTTAACCGCCTGATCGACAACGTTCTTTACCACCGACATCGCGCCGTTGTCGGTCGCCGCGAACGATACGCCCGCGGCCCCAAGGCTCAATACGAGCACCGCCACTGTGGCTCGTCGAACCAGAACCGAAAATTCGTTACGAAATCGATTTACCCTTCGCATTCTACGTCCTGTATTCGCCTATTTTGACTTCCCCGTCTTCCCGCCGCCTTCGCCGGTCGAGCCGCTGATAAGCTGCCCGATAGCGTTTTCAAGCACGAAGGCTGACTGAGTCATACGGATGGTATCGCCGTTCTTGAGAATCCTTTCGCCTGCCCCAGGCGAGATGGATACGTATTTGTCGCCGATTATTCCGCTGGTCTGGATCGCCGCAATAGCGTCGTTATCAATTTTGACCCCGTCATTTATCCGAAGCGAGACATGGGCCCGATAATTTTTGAGGGAGATCGAGGTAACCTTGCCAACATTTACCCCCGCGATATCGACCGAGTCGCCGGTTTTGAGACCCGAAATATCATTGAAATTCGCGTAGAGCGTGTAACTTGGCGGCGGGAAAATCGAAACCCGGCCCAGTTGCACCGACAGCGCCGCCAACGCTGCAATGCCGGCTAATGCGAAAATCCCAACGATGAACTGTGTTGTGCGACTTGCGTACATTCACGTTTCTCAGCCGGCCGCGGCTGCCTCTCCTTCATCCGCTTTGCCCGCCAGGAAGCTGTCGAAAATCTCGTCTCCGGCGGAAGTGACTTCCTTGGGCGAGCCGTACAGTCTCATCTGCCCAAGATGCATGAATGCCACGTGATCGGAAATGCTGAACACGTTGGGCACGTCATGACTTACCATGACAACGGTCAGCCCGAACCGCTGCTGCGTGCGCCGAATGAGAGCATGAATCGGCCCAGTTCGGGTCGGGTCGAGCCCCGTGGTCGGCTCGTCGAGCATAAGAATTTTCGGCCGATGTATCAGCGCTCGCGCAAGTGCCGCACGCTTCTGCATCCCGCCGCTCAGTTCCGACGGGTATTTCTGATCCATCCCTTCAAGCCCCACGGCCGACAGCGTTTCTTTCACCTGGCTTGCGATTTCCGCGCGCGAGAACCGCGTCTTCTCGACCAAGGGAAAGGCAACGTTATCAAACACCGTCAGCGAGTCGAACAGCGCTCCGGCCTGAAACAGCATCCCGAACTTCTCGCGCACCCGGTTGAGTGCCCGATTGCCAAGTGCGGTCACGTCGATCCCCTCAATAACCACCTTGCCCGAGTCGGGTCGCATCAACAGGTTCAGATGCTTCAGGAGAACCGTCTTGCCGCATCCCGAAGGCCCCACGATAGTCGTGACACTTCCAGTCGGCGCGGTGAGATTTACGCCGTTGAGCACATCCTGACGCCCGAACCGCTTTCGCAGTTCGCGCACCTCGACGGCGGCTCCGTTCGATATGCCTGAATTGCTCATCGATTACAGAAGCACCGAGGTCATGAAGTAATCCCACGCAAGTATGAGAACGCTCGACAGTACCACGGCTTCAGTCGTGGCCCGGCTGACGCCAGTCGCCATACGCTTGGCATGGTAACCCTTGTAACAGCATACCCAGACCACGATGACACCAAAGACCAGCGCCTTGTACAGTCCGGTTTCGATGTCGTGCGCGCTCATGTTCTGGGCGATACCGTGCAGGTAACTGCTTGACGGCGCGCCCATCAGGCCAACGCCGATGACATAGCCGCCCCATATTCCGACTACATCGAAAATCGAGGTCAGCAGCGGAAAGCTTATCACTCCGGCCAGCACACGAGGTGAAACCAGGTACTGGATGGGGTTGATCGCCATCACCGTGAGCGCGTCGATTTGCTCCGTGGCCTGCATCGAGCCCAGTTCCGCCGCCATCGCCGACCCTGCCCGCGCGGCGATCATCAGTGCGGTAAGAACCGGACCGAGTTCGCGCACCAGGGTCAGCGCAACCACCGTCCCCAGCGCGCCTTCGGAACCGAAACGGCTCAGCGTGTTGTAGCCCTGCAGCCCCAGAACCATCCCGGTAAACGCGCCGATAAGCACTATCAGGACGATCGATTCCGCCCCAATCGTCCTCATTTGCCTGACGGTAAGACGCGCCTTGTAGGGTGGAGCGAAAATGTTGAATATCGCGCTTGCGAGGAACAGGACGAAGTTCCCCAGCGCGATGATACTTTCGAGGAGGTACTCCCCGAACCATTCGATCATCGAAGCTATTGCCATCTCAACCGATCTCAGCCGAGAGCGATGCCCAGGCGGGAAAGCTGATTAAGGGTATTGGTTGGTTTGCCGACACGCACGAATTCCATCACATCCGCATACAAATCGAGGTCAAGGTCAGGACCCGACAGGCGTAGTATCTCACAAGCCACACCCCGCTGCCTGCATGCCTCCTGATGTTTGACGAGACTCATTCTCCCGAACATCGTCGGTATCGCTTCGGCCGGCGCACGGGCAATCATGTTGGTTCCCGAAAAATCGCGCGACGGCACCAGAACGGCACCGCCTCCGTGCGGCATCGCCGAAAAGACCGCGTCGATATCCGCCCCGGTCACGAGCGGTATGTCCGAAAGTACCGTGCACAGTTCCGTCGTGCCTGCCCCAGCCAGCATCATGGTCGCCATCCGAACAGCAGCATTCAACCCGCGCGGCACTTCTTCATCGATTGCGAGCACGCCGCGCGCGCGCGTTATCTCCAGCAGCGTCGGGTCCGACGTCACCACCGCAACCCGCTCGGCCATCCGTGAGCCGAGTGCCGCCTCCAGCACGTCGCGAAACATCGCCTCAGCCACCACGCGTCTCTCACTGTCCGGGATGACCGGCGCAAGGCGCGTTTTTGCAAATGCGGTATGCTTTGCGGCGATAAGAACAGTTCGCACGACGATTGTTTATAACCCACGCCGTCAGGCTATCCAATGGTTGAGCACACGCCGGTTTACGTCGACCTCTGCGATTGTTTTAATTTCATCGAGCATTTTCGCCGTTCGCTCGTCTTAAGAAGCTATAGAGACGAAGAGGAGTCGTTTTATGCCTTTCAATGTGCGACTGCGGAGGACACCCGCTCTGGTGGGAATTATGGGACTGTGTGGAATGTTGCTGATGGCGGGATGCCGTGGAGGCTCCGCACGGCACTATCTCACAGCAGGCGACGCCGCCATGCAGGCAACCAAGCTCGACCAGGCTGAAAAGGACTATCAAAAGGCCGTGCAACTGGCGCCCAATGACATCAGGACCCATGTGGCGCTGGGCAATCTGTACGTGCTCAAGAACAAACCGGCCGCGGCACAGGCGGAGTTCATGAAGGTCCTCGAACTCGCGCCCCACAACGCTGCGGCTCACCTCTCGCTGGGCCATGTTTACGCCACGCAGGGTCAACTGGGCGCTGCCGAGGCGCAATATCGAGCCGCGGTCGTGCTTGATCCGACCAGCGCTTCCAATCGACTCACGCTGGGTTCTCTGCTGGCCAGGGAATCCAAGAACGCCCAGGCCGAGGCGCAGTTCCGCACCGCGATTGGACTCGACCCCAAGAACGCCCAGGCCCATCTGGACCTTGCCAACCTGCTCGCCTCGGAACCAAACCGGGCGGCGGAAGCCGCCGCGCAGATGGCGCAGGCGCGTG
>JBJKQX010000563.1:0-4790 GCA_046704965.1 Binataceae bacterium (SeqCode) | reverse complement strand
CGTACTCGACCGTCATTTTGATCTGCATCGAACCGAACCCGACCACGCTCCGAACCGGTAGCGCTCAATTTGCCGTCAGGAGAAGATTCTCCGCTATCCAGAGCGCATTCAGGGCGGCGAGACGCGCATTGTCGATCGCGCAGAACAGAGTAATTCCGGCCGGGCTCTCATCCATCCGCACCACGATCGCTTCCTGCCCGAGCGCGTCGATTACGCCGAAGGGTTTGCGATCCTCGACCAGCAAAAGGCCCGGCGCCGTGCGAAGCCGCTCACGCCATTGGTCGCTTTCGGGCGACATCGGAATCTGAATCGCCAGGATGGAGCCGTGGAGAATCGGAGCGGTCATCATCTGGAGAGCGATATCGGGCGAGGCGGGATCGAGCAGAGAAAGAGTCTGAGCGACGAATACTTTTGCGCGTTCCCGGTCGCTCTCATTGACGAAAATGTTGAATCCGCGCTGAACCTCATCGTCCTCGATATCAAGGCTGCCGCTCAGAAGTTCGGCCGACTGTTCAACGGTTTCGGTGATAAGGTCGCGTCCGCCCGCACTCGCACCGACCATCAGCGCCACGCCCACGAACCCCGACGTGACGCCGAGCGCCTGCAACACGGCGGCGAGTGCGTTGGACGCCGGATGCGGCACGGAAAAAATGCGTTGCGTGCGATTCCGGGCGACACGCTCGCGCGACGTGATGCCCGGTGAGACCATCGGGCGGTCCGGAGAAGGCCGGCGAAGCGCGGCGCTCAGATCGACGAGTATGGGTCCCGGATTAGCGTCGACGATTTCACGGGCGAGGCGTTCGGGAACTGCCAGGAACGCAAGGTCGAAACTGCGCAGTTCGATCGCGTCGACCAGTTCCTCGGCCTCGAAGGCTTCCTCGCGGCCTTCGACTTCAACGACGTGCGAGGCGCCCTCGGCCGAAGCAAACAGGGCAAGCTTGCCCTTCGGGAAAGCTCGGGTTTCGAGAAGTTCAACCAGTTGGCTGCCGACCGCGCCCGTGGCGCCGACAACCGCCACCCTTGGCTCGCGTTCGGTAGTCACAATATTAGTCCACTTCGGGTTCCAGTGCGTCGATCCGTTCGCGCACCAATCGTCCCATCGCCTTGCATCCGAGAAGTTTGCCTTGAGGCGCTCCGCCGAGATCGCGCGTCCTGTACCCGTCATGAATGACGGATTCGACCGCACGTTCGACCAGTTCCGCCTCGGCGCGCATCCCGAGCGAATGTTCGAGCAGCATCCCTGCCGACAGGATGGCGGCGAGCGGATTCGCCTCGTCACGCCCTGCGATGTCGGGCGCGCTTCCGTGAATCGGTTCGTACAGTCCCACGCGAAATCCCGCGCCGTTGATCTCATCGCCCAGCGATGCGGACGGCAACATTCCCATCGAACCCGCGAGCACCGAGGCCTCGTCGGTCAGGATATCGCCGAACATGTTTTCAGTCACGATCACGTCGAAATCGGCGGGTCGACGCACCAGATGCATCGCCATGGAATCGACCAGTTGATGCTCCAGCGCGACATCACTGAAATCCGCGGCCTGCTCGGTCGCGATTTCGCGCCACAACCTCGAGGTCGAAAGCACGTTTGCCTTGTCCACCGAGGTCAGCTTCTTGCGCCGGTTGCGGGCCAACTCGAAGGCGTAGCGCAGAACGCGGGTTATCTCCTGCTCGGAGTAATAGCAGGTGTCGACGGCTTCGCGTCCTTCGCTGCCCTGGCGTTTTTCGCTCGGACGCCCGTAGTAGATGCCTCCGGTCAACTCGCGAACCACGACCAGATCGACGCCGGAGACGAGATCGGCTCGAATCGGCGAGGCGGGGACCAGTTCCCGAAGCGCCTTGACGGGGCGCATGTTTGCGAAAAGGCCGAGTGCCTTGCGCAAACCGAGCAGCGCCTGCTCGGGACGCTTGTCCGCGTTGGGATTGTCCCATTTGGGACCGCCAACGGCGCCCAGAAGGATCGCATCGGCTTCCTGCGCCTGCTTCAGGACTTCGTCGGGAAGCGGCGTGCCGAGTTGATCGATTGCATGTCCTCCAACGACACCTTCCTTGAACTCCATGTCCACCGCGGAACGGCGGGCGAGTTGCTTGAGGACCTGGAGCGCTTCTCCAGCGACCTCAGGTCCGATGCCGTCACCTCTCAGAACTAGTATCCTGTAGGCCATTTATAAGAGCGGAAGTGATGCCGACGAGAGCCGGCGTGAATCTATCCCCTAAGACTTGTGAAGCAACGCACTAGGCTTTAGCGGAACTGCGAATCTCCAGCAAGTCCCGATGTCAATCGATTACGTTTTATCCTTCCCGCCGACGGACGGGTCACGGCCCGCTGTCGATGGTCTTGCGCGAGATCGACCGGCGGGACCTCAGACGATTTAGCGCGTTAACCATCGCGAGCGCACTCGCCATCACGATGTCGCTGTGGGCACCCTGCCCGACGACGGTCATCCCGTCGTTGCGCACCATACAACTCACTTCGCCGAGCGCGTCAGTGCCGCCGGTTATGGATTTCACCGAATAGCGCTCAAGCTCGGGGCTGATCCCAGCCGCCTTGTGAATCGCCTTGAAGCACGCGTCGACCATCCCGTCGCCGTCAGAGACCGCGCTCCGCTCCACGCCGTCGACGTTCAGGGTCACCTCGGCGCACGGCGTTTCGCGAGTCGAGGAAGTGACCTTCACGTCCACGATTTCAAACGCGTCCGCCGTGCGGCGAGCTTCCTCGTTGACGAGCGCGAGGATGTCATCGTCATAGACCAGCTTCTTCTTGTCGCACAGCGCCTTGAACTCGGCGAATGCCCGCTGAACGTCCACTCCGTCCAGATGCACCCCCAGTTCGTTCAGTCGGTTGACGAAGGGATGGCGGCCCGAATGTTTGCCGAGCACGAGCTTGTTGGAGGGAATCCCGATGTCCTCGGGCTTCATTATCTCGTAGGTCAGCTTGTGCTTGAGAACGCCGTCCTGATGGATTCCGGCTTCATGCGCAAACGCGTTTTCCCCGACAATCGGCTTGTTGGGTGGAACGGGCCATCCGATGACCTGCGACAGGAGTCGCGAAGCCGGGTAGATTTGCCGCGTATTGACCCGCGTCTCGACGCCCATCAGGTCCTTGCGCGTCTTCAGCGCCATCGCCACCTCTTCCATCGAGGTGTTGCCGGCACGCTCGCCGATTCCGTTGATGGTGCATTCGACCTGACGGGCGCCGGCCCGTACCGCCGCCAGCGAGTTTGCCACCGCAAGCCCCAGATCGTTATGGCAATGCGCGCTCCAGATGACGTTTTCCGAACCCGGTACATGCTCACGCATATACGTGAACATCCGGCCCAACTCTTCGGGGATCGCGTGACCGGTGGTGTCGGGCAGGTTGATGATGCGGGCGCCCGCTGCGATGACCTCCTTCACGACTTTCGCCATGAAGTCCCAGTCGCTGCGTGAGGCGTCCTCGCAGGAGAACTCAATGTAGTCGAGATGCTCCTTGGCGCGCGCGACCGCCCAAGTGGCGGCGT
Organism: Binataceae bacterium (SeqCode); assembly: GCA_046704965.1. Lineage (GTDB taxonomy): Bacteria > Desulfobacterota > Binatia > Binatales > Binataceae > DTIX01. Next base: position 1,293 of record JBJKQX010000563.1, on the reverse strand, counting down.
CGAGCACGTCCTCGCGGGTCATGTTGAGCTTGTAGCGGAGGTGAATGTCGGAGGTGGCGATGAAAATATGGATGCCGGGCTTGGATGCGCCGTCGACGGACTTGAGCGCCTGATCGATATCTTCGGCGCGGGTGCGCGAAAGGCTCAGAACGACCGGGTTGGTCACCGTCTTTGCCACGCGGCTTACGGAATCGAAGTCACCGGGTGACGAGGCGGCGAATCCGGCCTCGATAACGTCGACGTTAAGGCGTTCGAGCTGCCGCGCGATTGCTATCTTCTCTTCGACATTCATCGTGCATCCGGGCGATTGTTCGCCGTCCCGCAGCGTGGTGTCGAAGATACGTACGTGGTCGGCGGCGGTTTGCGATACGGGGTTTTCGCTGGCCATCACCTTGCCTCCCTCTACTTTTCCCCGGTCTGGTCGTGAGCCGTTGGCTGATCCGCCCAATGCAAAAACAAAAACGCCCCGAGCGGTTCCCTTTCGGCCCACCGCCCGGGGCGTTTAGTCTCAGATTTTAGCCCGTCAGGACCGTTCTGGGACACGCCCGGCGTGGGCCCTTCTAAGGGCCAGGCTAAGCAGCAGTCCCAGATTTAGCTGACGGTTCATGTTAGCTCTCATATCTAGTCGCGACCGGCAGGGCAGTCAAGCCGCTTCGCGCATGATGCGATTGCGCCAGATCCTCCGGTTCGATCCGTGCCCGCCGATTCTCGGCTGTTCGTGAACTATAGTTCGCTGGTGCTCCTTGCCTCTGGCGCATCGTCGGTGCCGGTTTTATCGAGCGCCGGAAGTAGCACCGGGACCTTGGGCTGCATCTCTTCGCCCTGAAGCATCAGAATCGGTCCCGACAGCACGTAAGAAGTCGCCAGAACGAACGCGGTGAACTGCGGCATCGCGAACAGGAACGCCAGGCATACGAGAACCCCGGCTATCACTTCAATCTGAGCGCGCTGCCGAAAATCCAACACCTTGAAGCTCGGATAGGGCACTCGCGAAATCATCAGACCGCCGAGAACGAGTGCGAGCGGCGCCATCACTGCGCAAAGCGCGTGCGGAATGTTGAGTTCGAAATAACTGTAAGCGAGTGCCGCACCCGCCAGCATCGCCGCCGCGCCCGGAACCGGCAATCCCACGAAGCGGCGCTTGTCGGTCGATGCGACCTGGACGTTGAAGCGCGCCAGACGAAGCGCCGCGCATACCACGTAAAGCCCTGCAGCGACTATGCCGATCCCGCCGAGCGGTCTCAGCGCCCAGCAATAAACGAGAGTCGCCGGAGCGACACCAAAGGCAACCAC
>JBJKQX010000562.1:0-4163 GCA_046704965.1 Binataceae bacterium (SeqCode) | reverse complement strand
ACGCTGCCTGCCCCTCGCAGCTGTCTGCTCCGCCTCCGCCTTCATGTTCTCCCTTGAGATCCCTGCCGATTGCCCCTTGCAGGCAATATCGGCGCAGAAACTATAATTATAATTTGAATTTGACTTCTTGGAGAGATTGTTGCCTCGAATCCAACCGAAAGTCAATTGGATCGCTCGTCGCTCCGCTGTCCGCGATCATGATTTCCGGATTGCGCTGATCGGTTCGTCCGCACTAATTTACGAACTGAAAACGTGGGGGTTTTCAGGATGGACAAACCGGCTCGGGTCAGCGTCAAGCGTATCAACGAAATGAGCCTCGCGTTTCAGCAGGCTGGTGTTCTCTGGGCGGGAATCGAACTCGAACTGTTCACGAAAATCTCCGAGGGCGCTGCCACGGTGGGTGAGCTCGCCGCCGCGCTGGGAACCAAGCCCGAGGCAACCGAACGGCTGCTCGCGGCTTGCGTTGCGCTGGACCTTGTCGAAAAGAAGGACGGTCGCTATTCGAACCTTCCCGACGCGGAGCGTTACCTGGTCAAGGGCAAACGCACCTATCACGGGGACTGGGCCCTTTATCACAAGGGCGATTACGAACAGTGGAAGGACCTGGCCTCTGTCATAAGACCGCCCAAGGACTACTACCAACGCGTCAGGGAAGACCCCAAAGTGGCGCGCCAGTTGACCACGGCCGGTTACCATTCCTCCATCTCTGCCGGACAGAAGTTCGCCCGCGAGGCCGATCTTAAAGGTGTCTCGCTGCTTCTCGATATCGGAGGAGGCTCGGGCGTGTATTCGATCATGGCATGTCGCGAGAATCCCAACTTGCGTGCGATCGTGTTCGACGTTGCAACCGTATGCGCGGTTGCCGACGAGTTTATCGCCGAGGCCGGACTCTCCGACCGGATCAAGACGCATCCCGGTGACTATATCGTTGGCCCATATCCTGACGGTGCCGACGCGATATTGATCTGCGGAACTCTCGAGCCGCGCACTTCGGACGAGCATCGGACAGTGCTGCGCAAAGCGTTTGAGGCGCTGGCGCCGGGGGGCACGCTATTCCTGATCATCAACATGCTCGACGAAAACGGCAAAGGGCCTTTTGAAGCCGTCCTGTCCAACCTCGGCCAGGTATTCAGTTCCGGGCCGTGGGGGCGGATACACGGCTCGGGCGAGATAGCACAGATGCTTTCGGGGGCAGGCTTCACCGATCTGGAGTTCAGTGATTTCGCCCCCGGCACCTATCGTCGCGTGGTCGCGAAAAAACCCCGCTGAGCATGCGAAACGGGGCCGCTCGGCGGATTGACCGTGTGCAATGCAGCTTGAGGGCAAGCCAACGACTATGACGCAGCCAAGTTCCGGAAAACGTACCGTTCTCAATGCCTCTCACTGGGGTGTCTTTTACGCGCAGGTCGAGGAAGGCCGTGTGGTTGGAACGCGCCCATTCCTCGATCGTATGCCCGACGCGGCCGCGGAGATGATTCGAGCGATTCCGTCGTGGCTGTATTCGGAAAATCGGGTCAAATATCCGATGGTCCGCTCGGGCTATCTAAAGAAAGGTCCAGCCTCCGACCGCAGCGAACGGGGCCGTGGCGATTTCGTCCGGGTCGGATGGGACGAGGCACTCGCGCTCGTCGCCGCGGAATTGGAGCGGGTGAAAGGTGAGCACGGCGCGCAAGGCATCTACGACGGGAGCTATGGATGGGCCAGCGTCGGCAAGCTGCACGACGCCCCCGCACTGCTCAAGCGGATGCTCGCGATGCACGGCCCGGTTACCAGCTATACGGGCGACTACAGCACTGGTGCCGCGCAGGTCATTCTTCCTCACGTAACCGGCGATATCGATACACGTGGGCGCCAGACCTCCTGGTCGAGCATTATCGAGAACAGCACTCTGATCGTGCTGTGGGGCAACGAACTGATCACCAACAATGTCATTGGCTACGCCCCACCGGATCACTGCGTGCTCGGACCGCTTGATGAACTCAAGGCCCGCCGCTCGAAGATTGGGGTGGTTACGATCGATCCGGTCCGGACCGAGACCGCCGAATACGTTGGCTCCGAATGGATCCCCGTGCGTCCCAACACCGACGTCGCCCTGATGCTGGCGATCGCGCACACGCTTTACGACGAAGGGCTCTACTCTAGGGAATTCGTCGACAGGTACACCGTGGGGTTCGAGCGGTTCCTCGGTTATTTGCTCGGAAAAGGCGATGGTCAGGCCAAGACTCCCGAGTGGGCGGCCTCCATCACGGGGGTCGAGCCTTCGGCGATTCGCGGCCTTGCGCACAGGATGGCGCGCAACCGCACCATCCTGATGGCGGGCTATGCGCTGCAACGCCAGGATCATGGTGAACAGGGTTACTGGATGCTGGTCACGCTGGCCGCGATGCTGGGTCAGATAGGGCTTCCCGGCGGAGGCTTCGGATTGAGCTTCGGTTACGACCATGGCGGGGCGGTGAACGCGCCGCGCCTGCGCGGGATGATACGCGAGCGTATCCCGGGCATGGGCGTGAGGATTCCGGCGGCTCGAGTGGCGGACATGCTGCTCAACCCGGGCAAGACCATCGATTTCAATGGGCGAAAGATCACCTATCCTGATATCAGGATGGTTTACTGGTGTGGCGGCAACCCCCTGCAACACCATCAGGACAAGAATCAGCTAATCGCTGCCTGGCGGCGTCCTGAAACGATCGTGGTTCACGAGATCTGCTGGACCGCGACCGCACGCCTCGCGGATATCGTCTTGCCGGCCACTACCGCGCTCGAGCGCGACGATATCGAGCAGATAGTCTCACATCCTGGGCGTTACGTGGTCGCGATGAAGAAGGCGGTCGAACCGCTCCATGAATCGCGCAGCGATCTGGACATCTTCACGGAACTCTCGGAGCGGCTCGGATTTCGAGACCGTTTTACCGAGGGACGGACGGAGCTCGACTGGGTGCGACACTTTTACGACGCCGCGCGAAGCGAGGCCGCGAGCAAAAAGCTCGCGATGCCCGAGTTCGACGCGTTTTGGAACGGCGACCAGTACGTGGAATTCCCGCCGGCCGAAACCGCTGAATACGTTCGTTACGAGGACTTCCGGCGCGATCCGGCAGGATGCCCACTTAAGACACCGTCCGGAAAAATTGAAATCCATTCGAACACTATCGAAAGTTTCGGCTACGACGACTGCGCCGGCCATCCTACCTGGATGGAACCGAGCGAATGGTTGGGCAGCCCGCACTCACAACGTTACCCGCTCCATCTCCTGTCGCCGCATCCGAAGTTCCGCATCCATTCGCAGCTCGGCACAACGGCTATTCGTTCAGCCTATGAAGTCGCAGGGCGCGAGCCAATTTGGCTGAGCCCGATCGATGCGTCGGCGCGCGGGATCGCCGACGGTGACGTAGTCAGAGTCTTCAATACCCGGGGGCAGGTGCTCGCCGGAGCGGTGGTGACCGACCGGATTCGGCCCGGCGTGGTTCTCATATGTGAAGGCGGGTGGTATGACCCCGAGCATCCGGGCGAAATCAACACGCTCGACAAACACGGCGACGTAAATGTTCTGACTCTTGATAAGGGGTCATCGAGCATGGCCCAGGCCTGCGCTGCGCACACGGCGCTGGTGGAAGTCGAGAAGTACCGGGGAGATGTCGCTTCCCGACCCTATTTCACAGAGTCGTAACAACAGGTTATCTCTTGCTCGCGTAGCCGCAGCTGCCGCGACCCACAAAGTCTTTGTCTCCATGTGGATAGGCGGATGTATGGGAGGAATATGGTGATGGTACGAAATCGATGGGGGATGGTTGCGGCCGCGATGCTGGTCGTTGCGGGCGTTTGGATACATTCGGGCAGTGCGGCGCAGGCTGCGACCGACGCGCACCACGCAAAAGCAACGATAGTCACTCCGGCGCAGGCACTGGCGCGGCTGATGGCCGGTAACCAGCGCTTCCGGGACGGTGAGATGACATATCCCGCTCAGGATGCCCGTCGACGCGAAGCGCTAACCGGGTCACAATCGCCGTTTGCCGTAATTCTATCCTGCTCCGACTCGCGCGTGCCGCCTGCGATAATCTTCGACCAGGGACTTGGCGACCTGTTCGTGGTGAGGGTGGCTGGAAATACGGTTACGCGCGCCGGCCTTGAGAGCATCGACTATGCCGTGGATCACCTCGGCGCAAACC
>JBJKQX010000561.1:0-9919 GCA_046704965.1 Binataceae bacterium (SeqCode) | reverse complement strand
TGGAAAGCAACCAAGGCGTCCACGCTGCTGGTCGGAGGCGATTCGAAGGCGATTCGCGTGATGGCCGAGCTTTGCCTGTAAAGGCAGTCGATTGAAAATGCCGGCGTCCGGGGCGCGCGCTTATTTTCGCTCCCCGGACGCCCGCTTGAATTGATGCAGTTTCCGCCAGCCGAGCGCTTTAATCCGCGACTCTTAACCTGCCTTACCGTCTCATCGGTCTTGTCGATTTCGTGAATTTCCGATCATCGTGGTTTACACGTTCAAGGTTTCCTGTATTAAGTGTCAGCTACGAAGTTTATATTTGTCTCGACTGAGAAAGAGCATAAATCCACTTCCCAGATCGCTCGGATGGTTCCTTCCGCCACACAGGCAAGTTCTTCCTGCTTCTTTGCTTCAAGCCTCTCAGTACAGCGAACGGACGCCTTTCGGGTCTGTTTCAGCAGTCAGGCAGCCTGAAGGTCGCCGCGATCGGTCGAACGTCGGCTGAGAGAAAATACCCATCCACATAACCACTATATAGCGTTTTCGAGCGCTCACGGTTCGTCCTGCGAAGTCTGCAACGAGGCGATAGGCCCGAATAGTCTGCCCGAGTCCAAGTTAGTCACTTTCCAATGAATGAAATGCAACAATCGCGTGCCGCGATAGCGGCGGAGTCTACCGAATCGCTCCCGGTGCCGTCATGGCAATGGCCCTGGTGGCGTACCACATGGCGACATGCACCGGTTTTTGGCTGGATTGTCCTGATTCACGTGACCGCGCTGGTCGGCCTTATTCTGTTTCCGCTTCCCGGATGGCGTGTCCTGCTCGGTGCCATAGCTCTGGCGTGGATTGGCGGACTTGGTACCACCATCTGTTACCATCGTGCGCTCGCGCATCGCGCGCTTAAACTGAATCCGTGGGCATCGGGCATCCTGACGTTCTTCGCAGTGTTCAATGGCTCGGGAGTGCCCCTGAGTTGGGTTTCCCGCCATCGGCTACATCACGCGTATGCGGATACGCTCGAAGATATCTCGAGCCCCGTGTACCACGGCTTCTGGTGGGCCCATCTCAGATGGCTTTGGCAAACCGACGCCCCTACCACGGAGCGCTTTTGCCGCGACCTCAACCGGACCAAATATCGCATCTGGACCATCTTCGAGGGACCCATCCTGGCTCTGTCGTTTTTTGGCGGCTGGTATTTTGGCGCGGCCAGCTTTTTTTGGCTCGGAGCTATCCGGCTGGTTTTCGCCCTTCACGCGCAATGCTTCGTCAACAGTATCTGCCATACCGAACCCGGCATCGTTCCCGGCGAGGACTCAAGCCGCAACGTCGGCTGGCTTTCCGTGGTTCATTTTTTTCAGGGCGAGAACTGGCATCGAAATCATCATTCGCGGCCCGGTCTGGCGAGGCTCGGATGGACGTGGCGGCAGCCCGACGTGGGTTACCTGGTGATCCGCGTGCTCGAAAAAATCGGCGCCGCGACCGACGTTCGGCACTTCAGGAAGGCGTAGCCGCGCCAGTCCCCGCGTGCATCGGGCGGGCTTCGCAGTTCCTGCCCTCGCGGACGGTTTTTACCCCGATGCGTGCGGCGGGAAACTTCACGCGCCCCAACCTCCGGCATCCGATCGGCAGGCCAAGAAGTCGTCGCCAAAGCAGCCCACGGTCGCCTGTGGCGTGTCACTATTTCCGTCGCTATTCTCGAAGCGGTCCGGTTTGAGACCAATCTGGATTGACCCATCGAAATTTGCCGCGACTTGGGCTGGAGAGCTGGCATGAAAATTTCGCTCTTTTATCTTCCTACATATTGGCCGCAAAGTAACCGCTCAGTCGGTCAGCTTTACAAGGACATCCTCGAGGAAATCGAGTTTGCCGACCAGAACGGCTTCGACACCATATGGTTCGCTGAGCATCACTTCTTCCGCTACGGCGGCATGATTCCGTCGGTGCCCGTGATGGCAGCGGCGGCGGTGCAGCGCACGCGCAAGGTACGCATAGGATCGAGCGTCGCGGTTATCGGGCTTAACGATCCCGTGCGTGTGGCTGAGGAGTTCGCGATGCTCGACAACATGTGCGGCGGGCGGCTCGATTTCGGAATCGGACGCGCGTTCGAGCGCGCCGAGTTCGACGCCTTCAACGTACCGATGGAACAGAGCCGCGCGCGCTTCAACGAGGCGCACGACATCATCGTCCGGGCGTGGAATGACGAGCCGGTCACATACGACGGCAAGTTTCGGCATCTGAGCGGCGTCAACGTGATTCCCAAGCCCGTTCAGCGGCCTCATCCGCCGATTTACGTCGCATGCCTGTTTACGCCCGAGTCGTTCGAGTTCGCGGCAAGCCACGGCTACAACCTGATGTACGTTCCGTATGTCAGCCCACCGGAAGACGGCCGCGCGCGGGTCGCCGGATACCGCGATTCACTGAGCCGCGCGGGCCATGACCCGGCCACGCGCGAAGTCATGATGTGCGTGCATTTCTTCCAGGGCGAGTCCGCCGATCACGCCCGTGAATACCCGCGCGAGTTTATGGCCAACTATTTCGAATGCGCGGCTGAGGCGAACCAAATCGATGCGGACCCGGAGCAGTACCGGGGCTACGCGGGAATCGGCAATGTCTTTCAGTCGCTGCACGAAAATTACGAAGCCATGTATCCGAACAACGTGATTTTTGGCGACGCGGAGCAGTGTCTGAAACGCCTGGCCTTTTACGAAGAAATGGGCGCGAACCACATTGCATTCATCAATAACTTCGGCGGGATGCCCCATGCGGAGATAATGAAATCGCTGGAGCGTTTCGTGAAACATACGATGCCCCATATCAAGCGCGACGCGCGGTAGCGTCTGCAAAGCCCGGAGCAAGCAGAGGCCGCGTACCGGCAAGTCCCGGCGCACGGCCTTTGCCTTGTGCGCGTCATCGATATGAGTTGCGAGCGCGTCAGCGATCAGGGGTCGGGGCGGGTGCCTGCGGCAATTCCCCCTTGGTGCGCATTTCGGCAACCACCTTGTCGGCTTCGTGCTCAAGCACGGTTCCCTTGAAAAAGTCGGGATTCATCCCCGCATGCAACTTGATGGGATTCACGAACACGAAGTCGCGAAAATCCTGCTCGGTGAGCAGGCCGTCTTCCACACCCTCGTAAGCCTCGACTGCGGCGTCGCGCATGTCCATAAGGTCATAGTGACCGAGGTCGGAGCCGTAGACTGCGTTGAGTCGGGCGCCGTGAGGATTACGCTTTGAATCGAATGCCCATCCTGTGGTCCGATCGTCGCCCTCGCATCCGAAAAAGAAGTTCGGCACGAACAGGCGGTAGATGTCGCCGGCCTCCTTGATTCCGCAGTGCTTCCATTCGTCCCATTCCGACGGGTTGCCGCCACCGCCGCCCTCCAGTTCGGACGGAAACAGTTCTCCGTCGAGGCGGCCTTCGGTAAATCTGCCGCCGTATTTGCGGCATAGTTCGCGATAGAGCGCGCGGTCGATGTTCGCGGGATTGACGTTGTCGAGCGTGGCGAGGCTACGCTTATGCCAACGTTCGTAGAGCGCAGAGTACAGGTTGCACGCCCATCCGACGCCGCCTTCCTTGAACGCAAACTTGAGCGTCGGGAAGCGACGCGTCACGCCGCCAAGGAACAGCGCCTTGCAGATGCCCTCGGCGGCGGCCGCGAAATGGCCGATCTGGTTGTACATGAAGTTTGAGATCGACGTGCGCAGCCCCCAGTTGAGACCGAAGGAATGGAACGTCGGCGTGATCTTCAGCTCCACGCATTTCGCCCATACCGGGTCGTAGTCGTATTCGCTGTCGAGCGCGAGCACGTCCATCCAGGTGAGATAACGCGCCATCTCGGGCGCCTGTTTGGCCAGCCCCGGTATTGGCCGGCGCACGAATGCGGCCATCATCACGACCTTGAGCCCAAGCTTCGAGACGTGTTCGAGTTCTTCGATCGCTTCCTCGGGCGTATGCATCGGGACGCACGCCGCCGGAGTCATCCGGTCGGAATACTCGCGAAAAATGTCGGCGTGGTAGTCGTTGAATGCGCGGCATACGACGCGCCTGAGTTCGTCATCGCTGATATGCGAGGCGAACAGCCCCTGGCTGGGATTCAGGATGGTGAAATCAAGGCCCATCTCGTCGAGCCGCTCATAAAGGAGCGCGGGCAGCGCGGCGGTCGCACGATCGAGAGTGTTCTTTGTCGGATAGGGCCACCATACCGGGCGCGGGACGCGGAATTCGCGCCGCTCCTCGGGCGTGATGTGATTCCAGCGGAAGTAGAATGCGGTGTCCCATGCGGTCTAGTAGCGCTCGAGCATCGCGCTTCCGCCGACATCGCGGATGTAATCGAGCAGCGCGGGTTCAAACTCCACCACATGTCCATCGGAATCGATAATCGGATGACCCACGCGGGCCCGAATTTCAGCCGAGCGGCTCTGATGTCTGCCATTGCCCATAATGTCTGGAATTCTCCGGTCGCCGTGATTTCGAGTTGGGCTGGCGCGTCGAGCCGCCGACCTGCAGTAAGCCGGATGTGTAGGTCCGCATGCTCATGCGGAGGCCCGTCGCGATCGCCGATTACATTTATGCAAGTGCCAGCAGATGCGGCAAGGCGAGCAGCCGGCCACCGCGCGGGGCCGTACTTTGAAAGACAGGTACGAAGAAAGTCCGGTGGAGAATGACGTCCGGTACTACGCCAAAAACCTGACTGCCTGATAGAAAACCAGGCTTACGACCCAGGCAAGCCCCAACGACCAAACAATCGAGAAGACCGTGAAACGCCAGCTTGCGGATTCCTGTCGTATCGCGGCGATAGTCGACAGGCATGGCGTATAGATCAGCGTGAAGAGCATGAAGCTGTAGGCTTCCGGCCAAGTCAGATTCTTTGCCATCACGCCCGCGAGATGCGCCTGTCCGGACGCGTAGATCACGGCGAGGGCGCCGATGACGATTTCCTTCGCGACGAATCCGACCATCAGGGTCAGGCTTAGCAGCGGACTGATACCGACAGGTTTAAAGACGGGACTCAGCAAATCGGCGAGCCTTCCGGCCAGAGTTTCGGGACTGGCTGCCGGGACGCCCGTCGGGAAGTGGGTCAGAAACCAGATTATGACCACACCGGCCACGATGAAGCCGCTGGCCCGGCTGAGAAACCGTTGCGCGACCTGCCACGCCTGGCGAAACAGATGCTGCGGAGTGGGCAGACGATAGGGCGGTAGCTCAAGCAGCATCGGCTCGTCGCTGCGGTAGCGCGGCGCCCATACCAGCGCGGTCAGAATCGCGACCGCAAAGCTCGCCAGATACAGGCTGAAAAGGACCACGGGCGCGACACTCGCCGCGAAAATGGCTCCGATCAGGAAGACAAAGACCTGAAGCCGCGCCGAGCATAGCGAGAACGGAACAATCAGCATCGTCAGTAGACGCATCGGGCGCGACCGCATCACCCGCGTGCCCAGAATCGCGGGCACGTTGCACCCGTAGCCCATCAACTGGATGACGAAGGCGCGTCCGTCCAGGCCAAGCTTGGCCATCAGCGCGTCCATCAGGAAGGCGGCGCGGGCAAGATAGCCGCTGTCCTCCACCACCGCCATCACGACGAAAAAAATCACGATCACGGGCAGGAAGCTCGCGACCGTGCCGATACCGTTATAAAGGCCGTCGAGCAGGAAGCTCTTCAGCAGGACCGGTGCCGATGAAAGCGCTGGCGCCAGAAACCTCGCCTGCACTCCGTCGAGCGCCTCGGTCATCCAGTCCTGAAGCGGAAGACCGATGCGGTAAACCAGCTCGAACAGCAGGAAAATGGTCGTGAAGAACAGCGGCAGTCCGAACCACGGATGCAACAGGACGCGATCGAGCCGGGCGCTCAACTGCTCGGGCAGAGCATCCGGCAGGTTCACCGCACCCGCGAAAATGCTGTCGAGTTGAGCGTCGAGATCGCCCGCGTGGCCGTTGCCCGACGCGGCGGCACATGCGCTGCATCCCAGGCATTGTCCCTTGCCGCCGTTGTGAATCGCGACCTCGGCCAGCTTGGCTACCGGATTTTGTTCCACCAGCGACTCGATGGACTCGCGGACTTCGGCGAAGCCTCTGCCGTATTTCGCGCTAAGCAAATGGACAGGAAATCCTAGCGCTTTCGAAAGCTTTTCCGTGTCGACTTTAACCCCGAGCTTCTCAGCTTCATCGGCCATATTGAGAAGCATGACCATCGGGAGCTTCAGCGCCTTGAGTTGCAGGGCGAGCGTCAACTGACGATCTAGCTGGGCGGCGTGCAGCAGCAGCACGCAGAGATTTACCGGTTCCCGTTCCAGGAATCGGCACACTACGCGCTCGTCGTCCGAGGAACCGTGCAGGCTATAGATTCCGGGCAGGTCGACGAACTCGGCCATCCCGCCGTCCAGCGGAATTTTCGCAACCTGAAGATCGACGGTAATACCCGGCCAGTTTGCAACATGGGCGTTGGAGCCCGTCAGCCGGTTGAAAAATGTGGACTTGCCCGTGTTGGGCATGCCCACAATGGCGACACGCCTCATTCGCGGATCAGACTGCGTCGAAGGCAACCCGGATGGCTACCGCATCGCCGCGCCGAATCATGATTTCCGTCGTTCCTACACGAACATGAAGCGGACCCTGATGGTTCGCTCGCCGAATCACCTTGACCTCGCGGCCACGCCTGAGGCCAAGCGCTATCATCCGTTGCAGAAGATGTTCTTCCGCCTCGATTTCCGTGATTGTCGCAGCGTGGCCGTTGGGCACCTGGTTCAGTGACATCTTGCTAAACTCCGGAACACAATCCGGGCGCCACGAGCGTTGGGTCTTTACAGAGCCTTCGCTGTTCGGCGTCCGATATTGATAATGATTATCAATAACGAGAGTTAAAGCAAGACCTCGGCAATGAAATAATCCATCAAACGCATCTTTGCGCTTTCGATGCTCGATCTGGGCCGCGAGCGCGTCACTCTGCCCACGGTATGCGCGTGGCCGCTGGCGCGGGCATGCAGCCCTGTGGTCGATTTTTTCGGCGAAGTGGCCCCTGCCCGCGTCGAGCCGAGGTTCAGACTCTCGAGGCGGGATGAGGCGCGAAGGGCCTTGCGCGTGCGCGGCTTGCCTCAGGTGTCGTTGCGCTGGCTGGTGGCCAGTACCGAAGGCAGGAATCGAGCTTTGAAGTCTTCGGCGGAGAGATTCGAGTACGCGGCCAGCCGTGAGAGTGACGGTTCCTCAAAATCCTCGGGCTCAAGCCTTATCATGTAAGAGCGTCCGACCTGGTATGACTCCGTGGACGTATCCACCATCCGTACATGTATTCGCCCCGTTGCCGGATCGAGAAGTTCTTCGAAATTGACCGGCGATACGCGACCGCCCGTGAGCGCGATGAGCGCCCCCGACCCTCCATCCATAAGGTAGCGCACCGCACCGTAGCCCAGTGTCCGAGTATATTCCGCGTCATACGGCAGCGGCTTCGCGCATCGCAACTCGTAGCCGATATCCTTGGTGACCACGCTCACGTCGATATCCAGCTCTCTGAGAGCGTCGCGCACGCGATCGCGCAGCAGCATGCCGATCGGGATGTCGGCGATATGCAGATGACCATACGCGTCGCGTGTCGAACCCATGCTGTCGGAGCTTATACGCTCGGCAATTCCTTCCGCGACGATTACCACGCCGTCGTCACGACCCGACGCGCGACGCTTGATCATCGAACCCACAATGATGTCGACAACCATCGAGAGGTCGAACTCTTTGCCGTCAAATTCTTCCAGAATGACGGCTAGCGTGGCACCCGAGGACTTGCACATGCTGAGCGCGAGCGACCCCGACTTTCGACCCATCGAGACCGCCAGATACCATCTGCCCGTCGTGCGCGCGTCCTCCATCAGGGCCTCGACAATCGTGGCTCCGGCGCTGCGCGCCGTCTCGAAGCCGAATGTCGGGGCATTTTCGGGCAGCGGCAAGTCGTTATCGATAGTTTTCGGCACCGTCGCAACGCCGATTTTGCCCGTCGTGCGTTCCGCGATTTTGGCGGCGCCGTAGGTCGTGTCATCGCCGCCTATACAGACCAGGTAGCGAACTCCGAGTAGCAGAAGCGTGTGGATGGCGCGCTCGAGGTCCTCCTCGCTGCGAGCAGGGTTCGTCCGCGAGGTGCGCAGGATTGAGCCGCCGCGAAAGTGAATCCTGCTGACGTCGTCGATCTGCAGTTCGACAACATGGGAAGTGTCGCCCTTCACGAGCCATCGATAGCCGTCGAGCAATCCCAGCACGCGCAGGCCGCATTTCCTTGCCTCGATCGTTGCCGAGGCGATGACGCCGTTGATACCCGGCGCTGGACCGCCTCCTACCAGAATAGCCAGCGTCTCTTGCCTGTCGCCGTCATGTCGCATAGCGATAATTTTGCCTTAACCGAAATTTTTGCAGTCCGTATACCGGGAACCGGAAAGATCGGCCACGTCGAAGCGCATCCGTCAGGTGCGCAGCGATTGCCGCGTCCGCGTGACCGTGCCGGAGCCGGTCAATTACTCAGTGTAACGCGTTCATCAAGGCAGGGAAGAGCCCATCGTCGCGATGGCACCCGTAATCGGCTTATCTTAGGGCGTCCGCGGAAGATTGATGGCTGAATGTTTGCCGCGAGCTCGGTTCGGAACTCGTAACGGGTCCAGAATTGAGGGCCGGAGCGAACGCTCTCGGCCCTCATCTAACTCATCAGCCGTCTTTACCAGGTGTCGATCGAACGGCGTTTCTTGCCTGCGTGAGGCCCCTGCATAGGTGCCGAACGCAGGGCGGCGGTAACCCAGGTGCGCGACTCCATCGGGTCGATAACGTCGTCTATCTCGAAGTGCGAGGCCGTGTTCACCGCCTTGCCGTGGTCATACATCCTCTGCACCATCTCGTCGAAAAGCGCCTTGCGCTTGGCAGGCTCATTCTCCGCTGCCAGCTCCTTGCGAAAACCCAGCTTGACAGCACCCTCAAGCCCCATGCCTCCGAACTCGCCGGTCGGCCACGCCACCGTAAAGAACCCCGCTTTGAAGCTGCCTCCCGCCATCGCCTGCGCGCCCAGACCGTAGCCCTTGCGCAGAATTATGGTGAAGATCGGCACGCTGACATTGGCGCCCGTGACGAACATCCTGGCCGCATGACGCACCAGCGCGGTCTTCTCGACTTCCGGGCCGACCATGATGCCGGGGGTATCGCACAGGAACAGGATCGGGATGTCGAACGCGTCGCAAAGCTGCATGAAGCGTGCAGCCTTGTCCGCTCCGTCGCTGTCGATAGCGCCCGCGAGATGGGTAGGGTTGTTGGCTATCAGACCAAGCGGGCGGCCCTCGATCCGGATAAGCGACGTCACCATTCCGAGCCCGAATTGCCGGCGCAGCTCAAGCACCGATCCGGTGTCGGCCAGAGTCTCGATGACCGAGCGGACGTCGTATACGCGAAGCCGGTTTTCGGGGATGATCGCGCGCAGGAGCCGCTGATCCGCGCATTCCCATTTGTCGATCCTCCCCTGGAAATACGACAGATATTTCTTTGCGGCCACGACAGCCTCGGCTTCGTCGGCTACCGCGATATCAACCACGCCGTTGCGCGTCTGCACGTCCATCGGTCCGACCTCTTCGGGCCGGAAGACTCCGAGTCCTCCGCCTTCGATCATGGCCGGCCCACCCATGCCGATGTTCGAGTTGGCCGTGGCTATAACCACGTCGCAGCATCCGAGAAGCGCGGCGTTGCCGGCAAAGCATCGGCCGGAGTTGATTCCGACCAGCGGCACGAGACCGCTCAGCTTGCCCCAGTAATTGAACGCCATACAGTCCAGTCCGGCCACGCCGATGCCGTCCGTGTCGCCGGGCCGTCCGCCGCCGCCCTCGGTGAAGAACACGACCGGCAGATGCCATTTCTCGGCAAGTTCGAACAACCTGTCCTTCTTGCGATGGTTCTGCTGGCCCTGCGTCCCGGCAAGCACCGTGTAGT
>JBJKQX010000560.1:0-6390 GCA_046704965.1 Binataceae bacterium (SeqCode) | reverse complement strand
GGTCCCGCGTTACGTCGACATTCGTGAAAGCCTGCCCAAGACCGGAACCCATCGCGTCCAGAAGGCCGAACTCAAAAAGGCGGGTGTAACGGCCACGACCTGGGACAGGGAAAAGGCGCCTGCTTCGAACCGGGATTGATAGCCACTGAAGGAAGCAGATCGAATTGAAACAGGTAGTCGGTACGCGGCGCGACGTCAGCCGCGATCGATAATGCGGCGCGCCCCGGCGAGGCTCAACACGTCGTTGGTCCCGTCTTCGATAAGCGAGGCGCGGGCGTCGCGGAATATCTTCTCCATCGGATAATCCTTGCTAAGCCCGTTGCCGCCGAACAGTTGAAGCGCGTCGCTTGCCACTTCGAACGCCGCCTGCGTGCAAAACGTCTTGGCCGCGCATGCGTACTCAAGTTCCGGAACAAGTGCGCCGTCGTTGTGAGCGAGCACCGCGCGCGACAGCGAGCGGCATGCCTGCACCTTGGTGAACATGTCGAACAGGCGTTTCTGCACGAGCTGATGCTCGCAGATGGGAACCCCGCCCTGCACGCGCTGCTTTGAGTATTCGAGGGCGAGGTCGAAGGCTGACTTCGCCACTCCCGTAAACACCGCCGCCATCGTGCTGTTTGCCCCGGTGAGGGTGGCGACCGCCCCATATTCGAACGTCTCGGGAGTGACCATCACGTGGTCAGCAGGTATTCGCACGTTGTCGAAAAATATCTCGCCCTGGTTGAGCGCCCGTTGCCCGAGCTTGTTAAGCGGCTTGCCCTTTGAAACTCCTTTGAGATTGAAGGGGATGAAGGCGACCGCGCCGCCGGCCCGATGGTCGTCGGACTGCGGCTCCATCAGATAGGTAAGCCCGTGCGTGGAAATCGTGCCGTTCGACACCCACGCGGCCTTGTGCCCGCTGACCACGTAACTGTCGCCGTCGCGCCGGATTGTCGCCCGTCCCGGAGTTGCAGGATCGTAATCGGCCGAGAGCGCCATGGCCCAGTCCGAGCCGTGGCTTGGCTCAGTCACCGGCCAGCATCCGATATATCGTGCCTCGCGGTCTTGGATGAACGGCTCGACATATTCGTCGATGAGTTTGCGGTTGCCGGTCATCGCGAGCGCGCTGAACGGGAAACTCGCCACCCCCAGACTCAGTGCCAGGTCGGCACTCCCCCATCCTAATTCTTCGAGAAAAACCTGAAGGCCGACGCCGTGAAGACCAAGTCCGCCGAATTCCACGGGGATCGTTGCCGTATGATAACCCAGACCGTAAGCCTGTCTGAAAAATTGCCAAAGCCGCGAGTCACGAGCGATTACCTCAGCAGGGTCCGACAGTTTGTCGATCTCGATCGCGGTCGGGCGTACGACCTCCGCGGCAAATCGATGCACGCTTTCTTTCAGTTCGCGATATTCAGGAGCAAGCTCCTTGTCCCCGAGTTCAAGGTACTGCTGCATGAGACTCTCCCCGTGTTGCTATTGCTCGCCACTTTCAATGCATACCTCGTGCCGGTCGAGTTGCGATGTAGCGTCAGCACGCCGCTGCAGCGGACGGTAGGGGCTCGAATTGAAGGGGGGGCCTCTGTTCTTTCTGTCTGCCGCCGGGACAGCGACATGGCTTTAAGATCCGCAGTGTCGAAGTGCTTCCTTGATCGTTCGATATTCCCGGCGCATGGACTCAAGCCACATGAGGCAGTTTACTACACGTGCCCCCAGTCGGCGTTGCATCCCCAGCCGCCGTCGATATCGACCGCGGCGCCGTTGATGTAAGACGCTTTCTCTGAACTGAGAAAGAGGATGCAATTAGCGATGTCTTCGGGTTTCCCGATCCGGCCGGCGGGAATCCTGGTCACCGCTTGGTCATACATGAACTTGATAGCGACCTGGTCCAATCCCGCCCGGCTGTAAATCGGTGTATCGACCCATCCCGGCACGATCGTGTTGGCGCGAATTCCCGGCAAGTCGCGAACGAGATGCCGAGTGAACTTGAGCAGAGCCGCCTTCGCGGTCGAATAGAGGAAATGATCCTGCCTCAACTCAGCTCGGGCCGTTTGCGACGAAATATTCAGAATCGACGGATTGGATGACTTCCGCAGAAGAGGAGCACAATGCTTCACCATCAGCATCGGTCCCTTCACCAACACGTCATAGTGCCAGTAAAAATCCGCTTCCTGCATCGCTTCGAGATTGACCACGTTGCCGCGCCCCGCGTTGTTAACGAGTACATCGAGTTTGCCGAATGCCTTTTCGACGGACTGAGCAGTCGCGGCCACCTGGGCCTCGTTGGAGACATCACATATCCTTGGAACAAAGCGCTCACCAAGCGTGGCCTGGGCCCGATCAAGCGCCGCCTGATCCATGTCCGCGCCAATCACTGTTGCCTGCTCTTGAACGAAGAGCTGAGCCGCGCAATAGCCAATGCCCGATGCTGCTCCGGTGATCAGTACGACGTAATTCTTGAACATGGCCGCCTCCTGATGTTTTGCGCACTCAGTCAATCATCGAGGCGACGACCAGATCGGAAAGGCGCTGGTGGCGCATGATGCTGTGTCCCTCCTCCATGATTCCCGCGGACAGGAAGACGTAGGTGAGCGCGCGCTCAGGGTCGACCCAGAAGACCGTGGAACCGAGACCCAGGCCGCCGAAGGTTCGCGGCGAAGTGGTGAGTCCCAGCGGCGTCGGGAACAGACCCCTGCCGCGCAGGAAGAAGGTGAGGCCAAGGTACGCGGGGATTTCGGGCCAGCCGTACATCTCCCGCATGTAGTTCATAAGATGGTTCGGCAGCTCTCCGGTCTGATTGGTAGTCGCGACTTCGACCGTTTCGGGACTGAGTAATCGTTTGCCGTTTAGCTCGCCTTTTCTTCGCAGCATCTCGGCGAACAGAAAGACGTCATGGACGGTTGAAACCGCACCCCCGGACGGCATTTCGGATTCCGGGCCGATGATGTAGTTCAGACCCTCAACCATGCGGGGATCGAAAATACCGGGGGTCGTATCGCGAGCGACGATGGGTACGATTTTCTTTTTCAGCCGGTCAGGAAGTCCCAGCGCCGTATCTTCCATTCCCAGCGGGGCAAAAAGATCCTGCGCCAGGATCTCGCGGAACGACCGCTGCTTCTCATCCAGTCGCTGCACCATCGACGCCACGACGGCATGAGCCATGACCGGGTTGTAGGTGACCATGGTTCCGGGCATGAAGAGAATCCGCTCGTTGCTCAGCGCCGCGACGACGGCCTCGATGCTGCCGATCTGGTCGACGGGAAAACCAAACGGGATCTCCATGTTCAGGCCGCTTCTGTGAGTGAGGATATCGGCGACAGTGATGTTCTGCTTGCCCTTGATGCCAAACTCCGGGATGACTTCCCTGACCGGAGTCGTAAGCGTGAATTTCCCTTCCTCAATCGCCATCAGCACCCGGACGGTGGTGAACTGCTTGGTGATGGACATGATGAAGAAGGCGTCGTCTTTTTTCGCTTTGCGCCCGCCGGCGAGATCCGTGTGGCCGACCGCCTCGTGCATGACGACGGTGCCCTCGCGCGCAACCAGGAAAGCGGCTCCGTCATAGAGGCCGCTCGTGGTGTCCGCTTCGATCGCCCGCTTCACTCTGAGCAAACGATCCGGATCGAATCCCAGCTTTCTCGCTTCGCCCACATCGGCTGTCGCAACCATTTGCCGCTCCTTCACGACGTTGTCTCGTCCGCCGCGCTGCGCTTGCGGAGACGTTCCTGTTCGTAGAGCCATTTATCCGGCGTGACCGCCTGGCCGCCATCGGCCCGTCTGCTCCTTTCCCTCACGATGTTTTCCATCCCTTTCGTCGCAAGCGATCTCAAGACCGGCGCCGCCAGCCTGGGAAAGGTCCCGGCGAATTTGGATACCCATCCGCGAGAGCGAGGGATCGCAACTTCGAGTTTTCTCTTCTCGAGAACATCCTTGAGCATCGCTCGCTCGATGTCCGCGAGTTGCAGAATTCGCGGCGCCGAGAATCCAATCGCCGCGGCCTCATCGCCGTACATCAGTTGGGTCTGAAGCTTCGCCGTGTCCACCAGGTCCGGCTCGACGATTGAGATGTCGATTCCGCGCGGTTTGAGCTCGAAAGACGCCGCCAGCGAGAATCCGCGCAGGGCGAATTTGGACGCACTGTAAAGGCTCGTGCCTGGAACCGGAGCCAGACCGGCCAGCGAGCACATGTTGACGATATGGCCCGAGCCCTGTTTGAGCATCTGCTGCGCGGCGAAGCGGGTACCGAGAATCGCGCCCTTGCCGTTGATGTCGAGGTGAAGATCGAGGTGCTCCAGCGGGAACTCGTGAGCGAAGCCCTGCATGGCGAAACCCGCGATGTTCATGCAGACGTCGAGTCTGCCCCATGCTCCGACCACGGCGGCTATGGCATCGCGCCAGTCCTCGGCGTCCCGGACATCGAGCTTTTGCAAGTGCACCCGCTCCGGGTTCCACGCCAGTTCCTGTGCGCTTTCGCGCAGCGCGTCGATCCTGACGTCCGTGGCAAGGATGCGATACTCCCGGCGCGACAGAACGGTGGTCAGGTGCCGGGCAATGCCGCTCCCACATCCCGTGATCAGCGCTACCGGAGAATCTTTCATGGTCTTTTCCCGCGTCTCCCCCGGGTGGAAGGCAATTTGGACGGGCGGGATGAAGCGGCGATATCCTTTCCGCCGAGAATCGTACGCATCTGGGTTTGCACCAGTTGCTCGACTGAAAACTCCGCCTCCTCCAGAAGGCTCCGCCGATCGAGGAAAACGACTCCTTCGATTCCTGCCCAGAGCGCGAACGCCAGACGCCGACTGTCGTAATCGCTCGCGATCTCTCCGCCGCGAATTCCTTGCTCGATCACGCCGCGGAACAACTCAATTGCGCGGTTCAGACGCCGGTCAATCCGCTCGCACAGTTCCTTGCGCAGTCCAACCCGCCGCCAGCCAAGATCGCTGAACGCGAACAGGTCGAAGTAATCCGGATGGTCGCGGTAATGTTTGAGAAACGCGCCGACCATATTCTCCAGCTTCTGCCGCGGCGTGTCGGCGCGCTCGCTTTCCCGCTCCAGGGACTGCTCGATGAGTTGAAATGCTTCCTCGCAGATCTCGGCGTAAATCTCGTCGATACCCGCGAAGTAGTAGTAAATGGCTCCGGGTGAAAGCTCGGCCGCAAGGGCGATATCGCGAATGTTGGTCTTGAAATAGCCTTTATCGAGAAAAACTGCCTCCGCGGCGCGCAAGATCCGATTTCTTCTTTCGGTCCGCTCCGAGCGTCTGCGCTTGGCCAGTATTTGCTTCAGATTGTTCATGATCGTTTCTGAACACTGTTCAAATATCGTCCTACGTTTGAAGAGTCAAGGTCTTCTTCCGGCCAACATGCACGTCGAAATCGTCTCGCGCGTCTCGCCCGATAGTTCGCTCAGTCAGGCACGAGCAAGACCTTGCCGACGTTGCTGCGTTCCTCGAGCCTGCGATAGGCGGCCGCAGCCTGCGAGAAGGGAAATGCTGAATCGACGAGCGGGTTGACCTGGCCGCGTTGAAAAAATTCGAGCAAGGATTCGTGCTGTGCGACGGGAATCCGGCATTCCCGCCCAAGATTTGTCAGTGTGAATCCGGCTATCGAGCGGTTATTGGTCAGCAGCCAGAGCGGACTGAAGCGCGGCGTCGCCAGAAGCTGGCGGACTATTCTGAACAGCGAGCGCCTTCCGCCTCCGATGGCGTTGCTGAAGCCGTAAGCGACCAGGCGTCCTCCCGGCCTAAGCAAGTCGGCGCCCTTTTTCCAGTCGCGGCCTCCCAGCGGGTCGAGCACTACGTCCACTCCCCGGCTTTGCGTGATACGGCGCACCTCGCGGCTGTAATCGACCGCATGATAGTCGATTGGATAGTCGCATCCGTTTGCGCGAACCGCATCATGCTTTGAGGCTGACGCGGTTCCAATCGTCGTCACGCTCTCGACAGTGCGGCACAGCTGCAATGCGGCGATCCCTACGCCTCCGGCAGCGGCATGAACCAGCACGGTCTCGCCCGGCTCGAGATGGGCAAGCCGAAAAAGCGCGTGAAAGGCAGTAAGGTAATTGACCGGGAGCGCCGCGGCCTGCTCGAAGCTCATGGTCTCCGGCAGCAACACTGCCTGCTGTGCGTCAACGCAGAGCGCTTCAGTCTGGGCACCGGACTCAACCAGCGTGAGCACCCTGTCGTTCGGCTTCACCGAGGTGGCAGAGGCTCCGACCAAATCGACGACTCCGGCGGCCTCGCAACCTGCCACGAGCGGGAACTTCGGCGCTCCGGGGTAGAGTCTATGGCGCAGTGCCACTTCGCCGAAGCCGACCCCGCAAGCCCTTACCCTTATTCGCACCTCGTTTGGTCCGGGTTTTGGCTCCTCGCGCCCTCTCACCTGCAGAACGTCGGGGCCACCGTTCCTGGT
>JBJKQX010000559.1:0-4142 GCA_046704965.1 Binataceae bacterium (SeqCode) | reverse complement strand
CTATCCCGGCTTCGCCGCGGCGGAGGTGCTCTACCGGGAGGACGGCTCGGTCAAGGGCGTGGCCACGGGCGACATGGGCATAGGCAAGGACGGAGCGCACACCGAGAACTACCAGCCCGGCATGGAACTGCACGCGCAACAGACGATATTCGCCGAAGGTTGCCGCGGCTCGCTGACCAAGGGTCTGATGCAGAAATTCAACCTGCGCGAGCATGCGGACCCGCAGGCCTATGGCATCGGCATCAAGGAACTATGGGAAGTCAAGCCGGAACGCCATCAAGCCGGATTGATCGTCCACACCACCGGATGGCCGGTCGACCGGCGCACCTACGGCGGCTCCTTTCTCTACCACCTGGAGAATAATCAGGTGGCGGTCGGGTTCGTCATCGGCCTGGATTACGAGAATCCCTGGATCAGCCCGTTCGACGAATTCCAGCGCTTCAAAACGCACCCTGCGATCCGCGGCTTTTTCGAAGACGGCAGGCGCATCGCATACGGCGCGCGCGCGATCACCGAGGGCGGACTGCAGTCCCTGCCCAAGCTCACCTTCCCTGGCGGCATGCTGGTCGGCGACGCGGCGGGTTTTCTCAACGTGCCCAAGATCAAGGGTATACATACGGCGATGAAGTCGGGCATGACCGCGGCCGAGGCCGTCTACGATGCACTGGCAAAGGAAGGCACGCAGGAGGTAAAAAGCTATGCCCAAAAGGTGCACGATACCTGGGTCTGGGACGAGTTGTACCGGGTACGAAACATCCGCCCATCGTTCCACTGGGGTTTCTGGGGCGGCCTCGTCTATTCGGCCATCGACACTATCGTGCTCCGCGGCAGGGCGCCGTGGACGCTGCACAATCACGACGACCACAGCGCGCTGAAGAAGGCGGCGGATTGCCCGCGCATCGAATACCCCAAGCCCGACGGCAAGATTTCCTTCGACAAGCTTTCGTCGGTATACATCTCCAACGTCAACCACGAGGAAAACCAGCGCTGCCACCTGACGCTCAAGGATGAGACTGTCCCGGTAAAGGTGAACCTCGCGCTGTACGCGGGACCGGAACAACGCTTCTGCCCGGCAGGCGTATACGAATTCGTCAAGAACGACGACGGCAGCGACCGTCTGCAGATCAATGCGGCGAACTGCGTGCACTGCAAGACCTGCGACATCAAGGACCCGACGCAGAACATCAACTGGGTCGTGCCCGAGGGTGGCGGCGGGCCGAACTATCCGAACATGTAATATGTCGGTTTCGGAAGTCTTGCACCAGCGCGTTTCCGTTCGCGCTTTCAAGGACACCCCGGTCGCGCAAGCGACACTGGACGAGATCTTCACCCTCGCCAGGCACGCGCCTTCCAACTGCAACGTACAGCCCTGCCAGACATACGTCGTATGCGGCGCCAGCAAAGACCAGCTGAAACAGGAGCTGGTCGCTGCCGTTCTAAGCGGCAGTCCGCCGAACCCGGACTTCGAGTGGAACGTCAGATACCAGGGAGTGCATAGAGAACGCCAGTTCGGCTCGGCATTTGCGATCTAGGGGGCCATGGGAATTGACCGAAGCGAAAAAGTGCGGCGCGACGCGGCCATGGTGCGCAACTGGCAATTCTTCGGCGCGCCGCACGCCGCCTTTTTCACCATGGAGAAATACCTCAAGATGACCGGAGCGGTCGATCTCGGCATATATGCCCAGACGGTCGCCATGCTGATGACCGAACGCGGCATATCCTGCTGCATGCAGGGCGCGCTGGGAATGTATCCCGACCCGGCGCGAAAGATGTTCGGCCTGCCCGAAGACGTCGGCATTCTGTTCGGCATGTCCTTCGGCTATGCCGATCCTGACGCTCCCGCCAACAAGGCCCGCACCGACAGGGTTCCGGTGGATACCGTAGTCCACTATTTCAGCTAGTGCCCGGAGTCATAGTGTCCCGAGTCATCAGAGGATGAGGGATTCGGCGTCATTTATTTAGGCGAATTTCAATAGGTTCGTCTCACGAAGAAGGAGGTATTCATGGCTATTCCCGTTCTGAAACCCACGGCAGCGCGCGACCAGAAATTTGCCGGCGTGACCTACCATATCGAAGGCGAACTCGTTCCAGTGTTGCACCTCGAACTGGGGAGCGCTCCGGTGTATTTCGAGCACTATATTCTTCTGTGGAAAGAGCCCCGGGTACAAATAGGGGTCAAATCGCTGAAAGGCTCGTTGAAGCGCGTACTGGCTGGCATGCCCATCTTTATGACCGAGGCCCGCGGGCCCGGAGAGATCGGTTTCAGCCGCGATGGCGCGGGACACATTTTCGCGATCCATCTGAACCGCGGCGAAGGAATCGAGATGCGTGAGCACCAGTTTCTCGCCGCCACTGCCGGCGTCGACTACAGCTTCACGCGCGTGAAAGGCATTGCCAATATGCTCCTGGGCGGGACCGGATTCTTCATCGACCATTTCACCGCGCAAGACGGCGAAGGCGTTGTGTGGATACATGGGTACGGAAACGTTTTCGAAGTGGCGCTCGCAACCGGCGAGCAGATCGACATCGAGCCCGGCGGCTGGGTCTACAAAGACCGCAGCGTGCGCATGGATACGCAGTTCCAGAAGCTTTCCACGGGACTGTTCGCCAGTGCCGGACAGGTCGTGTGGAACCGCTTCACCGGTCCGGGAAGAGTCGGAATCCAGTCCATGTATATTCACATGCCGACCAGCGAATGACGGCCTGACACGGTGACACGCTAGCAGCGAAACAAGGTGTCGCAGCGAGCTTGCTCGCGAATGTCAGCGAACCGCGCTTGCCGCGCTGCGCGGCAGCACCAGTTCGGCGATCAGTCCTTGACCGCCCGGAGCATTGTGCAGGTGAATGTCGCCTCCGTGCCAGCGGGCGATATTGCGTGCGATCGCCAGGCCGAGACCCGTTCCTCCGCTGTCGCGATTGCGCGATTGCTCCAGGCGGAAGAACGGCTCGAAAACCTGTTCCAGGTCCTGTTCGGGAATACCCGGTCCGTCATCGCGCACGGAAATGCGCAAGGCCGCATCGTCATCCTCGATCGTTATGCGCGCCCGCTCGCCGTAGCGCAGTGCATTTTCGACCAGATTTTCGATGCAGCGACGCAGCGCCTGCGGATGCGCTTTGTACGGACCGCGCGGACGGCCCTGCACTGTCACGTCGCGCCCGGTGTCGGACCAGTCTTCACACAGACTGTCGACCAGCGCGCCCACGTCTAGCGGATGGCGCTCCGGTTCGTGGCCCAGGCTCTTGAAGAATTCCAGCGCCGAGCCGGTCATTGCCTCCATTTCGTCGAGGTCGCGCACGAACTTCGCGCGGCTCTCGGCGTCCCGGATCATTTCCGCCCTCAGGCGCAGGCGGGTAATCGGCGTCTGCAGGTCGTGCGAGATGGCGCCAAAAATCCGCGCGCGTTCGAGTACATAACTGCGCAAATCCAGGCGCATGCGGTTGAAGGCGCGGATCACGCTGCGCACCTCGCTTGGTCCCTCCTCCCGCAGCGGCGCTCCTTCGGGGTCGGCGCCGAGCTGCTCGGCCGCGCGCGCCAGCCGCTTCAGCGACCGCGTAATCGCCTGAACCGCGAGCGCGCCGAGCGCCACGAAGATCGCGAGATTGAGCAGCAGTCTCGGCAGCAGCGATTCGATCCGGCTGAGAGGCTCCTGCGGAATGCGCGCGTAGAACACGGCCGTAATGCCGTCTTCGAGCTTGATCTGCGACACGATCGAGTAAGTGCCGGGAAGAACGAAATAAAAATGGCGGGCGATCCATTGTTCGAAAGGACTGGTATCGACTGCCTCGTAACTCTTGGGCCGGCTCGCCCGGCCGAGACTGGTGATCTGCACCGAAGTGCTCCACTCCGAGCGAAGATAATGTTTGATCAGCGTGGCAAGGGCGCGCTCGTAGCGGTCGTATTCGGCAAATCCCCTGCCCGCCGCGACCGGTGTAGCGCTCAGGACAACGCTGAAATTCGGTCCGTTCATCTCGTCGATGACGGCGGTGCGTTGCGCGGGCGTAAGCCGGTTGAGGATTCGCGCCGACTGGGCGATCCTTAGCGCGGTCTGCTGTGCGCCGAGCCGGTACACCCCGCTGCCGCGGTCGAAGAAATTGACCGCTAGGCTCGCGATCTCCGCCAGCATCAGCCCCGTGACCAGGAC
>JBJKQX010000558.1:0-10309 GCA_046704965.1 Binataceae bacterium (SeqCode) | reverse complement strand
GGTGGGTGCAGTCAGGATTGAAAGAGCGGCGACCTTCGGCAGGATGCTTAGCATGCCGCTATCCTTCGACCTGTTCCCGCGCTTTCGACGGATGGCGGATCGGGCGGACGCGATTGTTTTGCATCATCCGTTCCCGCTTGGATTTATGGCTGCCCGGATGTTCGCTCGAAACAAGCCAATGCTCGTTTGGTACCATTCGGATATTGTCAGGCAACGAATAAGCAATGCCATGCTGGGGCCGCTTTGGGATGGAATGCTCGATCGGGCGAGAGGGATCTTCGTGTCGAGCCGGCGATTGCTGACGAGTTCGACGACATTGCGGCGCTTCGTCTCAAAGTGCACGGTTGTTCCGTTCGGTATAGATGTTCGCCGTTTCGATCCAAGTCCGGAGGTGATACGTGCTACGGCCGCGATACGCTCGCGTTACGGTGGACCGCTTCTGCTGTCGGTCGGACGTCTCGTGTACTACAAGGGGTTTGAGTTTCTGATCGACGCGACGCGAACAGTGGACGCGAAGCTGATATTGGTGGGCTCGGGTCCGCTGGAAAGCCCCCTTGTCAGGTTGATACGTGCGAATGGAGTCGCCGATCGGGTACATATTATTCCATCAGTACACGACCTGACGCCGTACTATCATGCGTGCGATGTGTTCGTGCTGCCTTCGGTCGCCGCTTCGGAAGCGTTCGGATTGGTTCAGATGGAAGCGATGGCCTGCGGGAAGCCGGTGGTTAATACACATCTGCCTACCGCCGTGCCGGAAGTGAGTACCCACAATGAGACTGGACTGACCGTGACGCCGGGGGATTCAGCTTCGCTGGCCGAAGCGATCGGACAGCTGCTCGGGGACAGTTCGCTGCGAGAGCGTCTGGGGCGGAATGCTCGGGAGCGGGTCGTAACGGAGTTCAGCCTTGATCGATTCCTGGATGACGTCGAACGCCGAATCTTGGCGGCTCTACAGCAGGGTGAACCGGTATCGTCACGCTTGGATGCCGCAGACCGGGACGCAAGCCGATCCCGCAGCCGGGAATCGAAAGGTCTGTTAGCGCGAACCCCTCTCCGTTGAGGCAAAATCCAACCTCTCGATGGGCCTCTCTTAAGAACCGCCCGAGCGACGTCATCTGTCATTGTCGCAAGTCGAGGTCTTGCGCACTCGCTCTGACCCCTGGCCGTTATCGACAAAGGACGTCCGCCGCTCCGAAAAAGATGAACGCGGGTGGACGTGGGCAGGCCTGTGCGTTTCCTTCTGCAACGTATCTATCGGTCGCAACGTGATCCCATTCGGACCACCTTCGTGAATCTGGCGCGGGGTAAACATGAGAGTACGCGAAGGAGTGCGTGCCTCTCGAGCGGTTTCAAAGCTCAATAACATCGGACCGCAGCTGGGTCATCAAAACTCCTGCAACTGTATGTTCACTCGAGTGACGCAGGCTGCATTGTTGCTCTATCTGTGCTCGGAGAACGAGACTACCGCAAGGGCCAGCATACCTCGATAGAGGTCGGGCGCAGATGCCAGCCTTGCGGATTGCGGTTGGCACGCACCTTGCCCAAAAAGAGAGCCGCGGAAAGCCGCTCGATTCCCGAAGGACAAGTGGTTGGCCGCGATTGTTTTGCGCGGCAGAGCCGCGGTTCACAGAAGACGTCGCGGCTCCGGGCGACACTTTCGGCCTTATGGACGGGCAGACCTGGCGTGGAAAAAAATCGCCATATGTCTCTAGGCATACGAACTTTCAATCGCGGTGGAGTAATCCTTGAAACATCACTGGACGCGACGTCATCTTTTGAAAGCGTCGGGCATACTTGCCGGCGCGGCGATTCTTCAACCAGTTCTCCCGCTGATCGCAGCCGGGAAAACCGTCGAGCGCGCGTTCCCGGAAACGGTGCTGTCAATCGAGAAATACACAAAGGGCAAAGTCAAACCAGGCACGATAATTTCTCAAGAGAATGCGGAACTGATTAAAGATATCGCGCCTTACGGCCTGCTCGCGGAACTAAGGCGGGGAAACACGGAGATAAGGATCGCTGAGACTACTCTCGATCCGCGCGCCTTGAGTCCCGATTACTGGGTCGAAGCCACTTTGCGCAACGAAGGGCTGGCTGTGCTCGACAAACGGGGCCAGCTCTGGACCAGGGATGGCAAACCGTGGATAGGCGGAAGCCCGTTTCCCCAGCCCAAAAACGGGCTGGAGGCCGTGTGGAACTACTTCATCAATGTTGCCCGCGTCGACGATGTATTCATACCTTCGGACGACATCTCGATGGACACAAATGGCACCGTGGTTCGCCACACCACGGATCTCTTTATCCAGCTCACGGTCAACGGGCGTCTGGTCGTGGACCCAAAGCCGGTGCTTCCCGACTATAAGGACGAACTGTTTCGCACCTGGCTGATGTTTACCAGCCCGTTCGACGAGGAAGGTCTCCAGGTTGCCACGACCGTCTATTATAACAATGCGAAGCTGCCCGACACGGAGCTTTACATCCCAGCCTTAAAGCGCACCCGTCGCGTCCCGAGCACCCAGCGTTTCGATCCTGCGGGTCCGTACGAGACGTATTTCGTTAGCGACCTCGGCGTGCAGAACGACCCTTTGCTGACGTGGTCGTGGAAGCTGGCCGGCAGAAAGCCCATGTTGGCACCGTCACCCGCCAATCGCGGACGATTCGCCGCTGATGCAACATCCGAATCGTTTGCGTTCCTTATGGGCGACAAGAAATATCCCAAGTTTCCGCGGTCAACCTGGGAACTTCGCCCCGAAATGTTTGTGGTGGACGGGGTGCCGCACCTCGAGGGTGCCAGCTATAGCCGTAAGCGAATGTACGTCGACGGGATCTACGGCCTGGTCCAGAGTGCGGACATTTGGGACCTGTCCGGACGGCTGTGGAAATTCATCGTGAACTGCTACGCAGATACGGGGCTGCCTGATCATGCGGGCGGCACGGCGATCGGCCAAACCGGAATCGTATTTGCCGATCTTCTGCGAGATTACCATTCGAATATATACATGGCGCCGGAACAACCGTACGGAAAGTGGGCTGCGAACAGTGGCATTCGAATTCAAGAGTGGATGACCAAGTCCGCGATGCTTAGTAGAGGAATTAGGTAGCTTCATAGTAAGTAACACAATAAGTGCGCCGCGCTTGCAGCCACGAGACAACAGTTGTGCCCCAAATGCCCCAAGACCAAACCGTTGAAAGCGTTCTTTCGGATGCCGCGGGTTTCACGAAAATCGTCAGATAGTGGCTTGCGCTACGGCTTTCGGTTCGCCCATTAAAGGCAATATCGGCCGACCGTAAAGGTGAAAGGTGGACCGGGCGGGCTGGGTGTGTCTTCGAATGTGTCCCTGAATAGGCTAATCGTAGAAGCGATGGTTCAGGCGAGATCGAAGATGCGACTGATCGCGATTGACCGAGAAGTCGCTGAGGCAGCCGGATATCGTGGACTTGATTCGAGGTATATGTGCCCACCTCGGTTGTCTCCGGCGATTGAGGCGCAGGCGCTCAAACGTTGGTGCGCTGACGGCGTTCGTGTCCGGCGCGAGGTCGCCAATTGAGTCAAAACTCCGCTATGGCAGTCGAACATCGATTTGAACTCGGGTGCCATCCGTCGACGCCCACTGAGGTTGTGCGTGGCGTTGATGCGGTCGTGCGCCGCACGGCAGATGCTGAACTGAAGTTGAGGTTCACCGTCGACGGAGACATTTCGCGAATCCTGCTGTCTTCGCCGAGCGCGTCAGGCGTCGGCAAAGAGCTCTGGCGACACACCTGCTTCGAGGCGTTCATCGGGCTGGAAGGCCAACCGGAGTACCATGAGTTCAATTTCGCCCCCTCGCGGCAGTGGGCCGTATACGCGTTCACAAGCTATCGCGACGGCGGACCGGTCGCCAACGAAGTGGTTCGCCCGCGGATTGGCGTCCATTCCGGCGGCAACCGCTTTGAGATCGACGCCGTTGTCCGACTCGACGGTTTGTCTGCCATCCATGGGCGTGCTTCGCTGCGTATTGGACTTTCGGCGGTGATCGAAACGAGCGATGGGCTTTCGTACTGGGCGCTTCACCATCCGGCCGACAAGCCGGATTTTCACGATGCCAAGGGATTTGCCCTGCTGCTAGAGCCGCCAGACCGTGGGTAGCAGGTCTCGACAGCTGCGATGAAGCGTCCGCAAACACGAGGATTCAGCTGGTCGCGTGTCGAACGGCCTCTGTCGAAGGCACAACGTTACCGCTCGATAGGTGATCGAATCGATATTTTGTCTCGTGACTTCCTGGGATATCCGTACAAATCGAATCCGTTGATCGGCGCGGCCGATACGACCGAAGTGTTCACCGCTTCACTCGACGGATTTGATTGTGTCACGTTCATCGAGACAGTTTTGGCACTGGCTTGCGCTTTGACCGCCGAAGACTTCATCGAGTGGCTGCGAAAGATTCGGTATGAGCAGGGAATCGTTCGATGGGAACGGCGAAATCACTACATGACGCTGTGGATCCGCAACAATCGACGCGAAGGGATAATCCGGCCGATTTCGATGCCGGCGGTTCCGGCGGTCAGCAGGGAACGGGTGCTGAATGTTGTACCCGGAATCGCTGCACGGCGGACCCGCGTGAGATGCGTGCCCAAGCGGGCAGTGCCCAGGCTCGCGGCCTGTTTGACGACCGGTGATCTGATGTTCTTCGTGTCTACACGCAGGAATCTTGATGTCTTTCATGCCGGAATCATCGCGCGCGACGGCGATCGCGTACTTATGCGACATGCCTCGCGCAGCCAAGGCGCGGTGGTAGAGCAGGAATTGAGCGAGTTTCTAAAGGCAAACCGGATGGCCGGCGTCATTGTGATGCGGCCGCGAGAGGTTACGAGGCGAAAAGCGGTCAGTAAATAGGATGGCGCGTTGGTTGGCGAGGCGAATCGTCTTCTGGCAAGAGAGAGATGGCGCGAAGTTGTGGGGTTGAGAGTGAATATCGTCTATCCGAATGACTATTCGTCAGCGAGTATTCAGGAAATTCTTGACGCTGCCGATTCTGACGTACTTTTTGTCGGCGATCCGCGGGTTAGTATCGAACCCAGCGCGCGCATGTTCGATCGGATGGCGCAGGTCATACGTGAAGCCGGCTGCGGATGGGTTTACGCAGACGCGGTGGGTCATCCTCGTATCGATTATCAACGGGGCAGCATCCGCGACGGCTTCGACTTTGGCCCGGTCGTCGCGGTGTCTGTGCGTGCCGCGCGTGAGTCAGGAATCGACGGCACGTGGAAGTGGGGAGGACTCTACGACCTGCGCTTAAAGATATCGGAAAAGCACGCGATAGTGCGGATTCCGGAACCCTTGTACAGCGCGTCAAAGATTGATGAGCGGTCGACGGGTGAGAAACAGTTCGATTACGTGGACCCGCGCAATCGCGATTACCAAATCGAAACGGAGCAGATCGCGACGGCGCATCTGAAGAGAGTCGGCGCGTGGCTTGAGCCGCGCTTCGAGAACGTTCCAGCTACATCGGAAACGTTTCCGGTCAAGGCGAGTGTTGTCATACCGGTTCGGAATCGCGAGCGGACAGTTCGCGACGCTGTTCAAAGTGCTCTCGCCCAAAGGGCGGAGTTCGATTTCAATGTCATCGTCGTCGATAATCATTCGACCGATCGAACGACCGAAATCCTGCGCGAGATGAAGGATTCTCGCGTCAGGCACATGGTTCCGGAACGTCGCGACCTGGGAATCGGAGGATGCTGGAACGAGGCGATTTATTCCGGCGACTGCGGACAATACGCGATCCAGCTTGACTCTGACGACCTCTACCTCGACGGGGACGTTCTTGGCCGGATTGTTGCGGAACTTGAAGCCGGGCCTTATGCGATGGTCGTGGGGGCATACACGATGGTCGATTTTTTGCTGAAGGAGATTTCGCCCGGACTCATCGACCATCGCGAGTGGACGCGAGAGAACGGAAGAAACAATGCACTCCGCGTGAACGGTCTTGGCGCGCCCCGTGCCTTCAATACGTCGGTTCTGCGCCGGGTAGGATTTCCAAATGTCAGCTATGGCGAGGATTACGCCGTGGCGCTGCGAATCAGCCGTGACTATGAGATCGGACGCGTTTACGATTCGCTGTATCTGTGCCGCCGCTGGGAAGGCAACAGCGACAGCGCCCTGCCGCTCGAGGTTGCGAATCGGTACGATCAGTACAAGGACTGGCTTCGGACTATCGAGATTCAGGCTCGCACGCGGAGATGATCCAGGAAGTAGAAGAACTGTTTAAGCGGCAGGCGCGGGCATGGCCGCAGCTCGCCAAGGGCGTGGAAGGCCTTGCGCAGGCGACGACGCGCCGGGTGACGATCGATTGGTTCGAAGTCTTCATCCGTCACATTCCCCATCGTGTAGTCAGTACGACGGCGCCGGTCGATCGCGAGTCGGTTGCGAAGCGCCCCTGCTTCCTGTGTGCGGAAAACCTTCCTCCGGAAGAGGAGGGTGTGCGGTTCGGCGAGGACTTCACGATCTACTGCAATCCGTTTCCAATCGTGGATCGTCACTTGACGATCGTTCATCGAGAGCATCGCCCGCAGCGCATCGCGAATCAGTTCGGAAATATACTGGACCTTGCCGCGGCACTGCCCGGATACTTCGTCATCTATAACGGTCCCGAATGCGGAGCCTCCGCGCCGGACCATCTGCACTTTCAGGCGGGCTTGCGGGGATCGCTTCCAATAGAGAAGGAAACAGCGGGGCTGACCGGCATCACCGTGCCGAACTATGGAAGAAACGTGCTCCTGTTTCGTGGGAAGGATCGGTCTGCTTTGATCGAGCGAATGGATCGTGCAATCGACCTGCTGGCGGAAACGACCGGCAAACGGCCGGAACCGTTGGTCAACATCGCGGCCTTTCATGAGAGAGGCGAATGGGTCACATATCTGTTTCCGCGAGGGAAGCATCGGCCTACGGTCTTTCACACGGGCGAGCTGACTGTAAGTCCGGCGGCGATTGATTTGTGCGGAATATTTGTCGTGCCACTGGTCAAGGATTTCGAGAAAATCACGGGCGACGCGATTGCGGCAATCTTTCGAGAGGTCACTTTGCCCGAGGAGCAGTTGAGAGAAGTCGCAGAAGAGCTGGAGAGTGAGCGTTGAACGTATCCGTAGGGCTGATTGAGGGGCGCGCGGCCGTCGAGGTCGAACTGACGGGCACGTTCACGGACGCCTCCGGCAAGCGTTACACGCCCGGGCGATACGGGTTTACTTCTGAAGTTGCGCTTACTCCGTCGGACCCGGCGTCGTGCGCGTTCGCGCTGGATGACGTGACGATAGGAGTCGGATTTCATTGGGAGCGAAGGGAGCGTCAGGTTTTCCGAGGGAGTCTTCGCGTCGTGAAGCGGCAGGCCGGTCTGTCGGTAATTAATGATGTCTCGCTCGAAGAGTACGTAACCAGCGTGATCTCGTCCGAGATGAGCGCGTCGTGTCCTCTGGAGCTGCTGAAAGCTCATGCGGTGATTTCGCGCAGTTGGCTATGGTTTCCGAAAGAGAATCCTCCTTGCTCTGGCGGCGAAAAAAGGCAGGACCTCGACTCGCACGAAATAATTCGCTGGTACGGCCGTGAAGCGCATCGAGATTTCGACGTGTGCGCCGACGACCACTGCCAGCGCTATCAGGGTATTACGAAAACGTTCTCTCCGGCTGCGGCCGAGGCGGTTCGCGCGACGGCGGGAGAGTTTCTTCGCTACAAAGGCGCCATCTGCGACGCCCGGTTTTCGAAGTCGTGCGGTGGAATCACGGAGCGTTACGCGACGGCGTGGGAAGACGAAGATATTCCGTATCTTGAATCGACCTACGACGGTCCGACGCAACCGCGCGCTTGCAGTCCCGAAACATGGATACGCTCCAATCCGCCCGCGTACTGCAATACAGACGATTCGGAACTCCTCGCGCGCGTTCTGCCGGGATTCGATCAGGAGACGCGCGATTTTTATCGATGGCAGGTTGCGTACACACCTGAAGAACTGGCGGATCTCATCAAAGCCAGGCTTGGCGTGGATCTCGGCCCGATTTGCGACTTGGAGGCGCTCGGCCGCGGGCCTTCAGGCCGAATATATCGACTTAAGATCACGGGTGAACGCGACTACATAATCGTTGGTAAGGAACTCGAGATTCGCCGCGCGTTATCTCGTACGCATCTTTACAGCTCTGCATTTGTGGTGGACAAGGAACCCGCTCGCTTCGTCCTGAGAGGTGCGGGATGGGGCCACGGCGTCGGGTTATGCCAGATCGGCGCGGCCGTGATGGCGAACGAGGGCGGGACTTACACGGAAGTCCTGCAGCACTACTACAGCGGCACAACAGTCAGCGCCTGATGGCGCAGCATTGCGCTGCGTACACCGTCAAATATTGCGAGCTGGCTGCTTCTTGGCCAGCAGCAGCGTTATTTTTGTTTGCCGTATTTTTTGGCCTGAGCATACGTCATATGTGCGCGCGCTTCCGCTTCTGAAGGATAGAGCAATGCCCAAGATAGCACTTGGAGCTCATCCAGATGAGTCCTATTCCGCCAATCGACCAAGGGTCGGCAGACGATGACGGGAAGTGGCATATCATCAGGGAAAGTGCTTATGGGAAACAGAGAATCGGCTTCCTTATGGCATGCTAAAAGTAGGTAATAAAAAATATCATTTGGAAGCCCATACGGTTCGCCCGGCACCGGGGGTTCCACTCTGACGACGAGGAGGCCGTCGCGTCGCCTGGAGTTGGTCAGACGTTTAACTCGCCAGCAGCGACGGGGGGTATTCGTGAAGAGCGCAATTGCAAGCCAAAAGTCAGGTGCTGCGCCGTTCACTGCTCATTGCTCCATAGATGTCTGGCTGGATACTCGGCAAGTCCTCATCAAAATGTCAATCAGGAGCGCCCTCCGAAAATTCTCGCGTAGGTTTTCTGCGATGCGGCGGCTTGCTCCCGTGCCGCTTTGCGCTGCTCCGGCGTTGCCATCTCGGCGATCATCTTTCGTTCGAGCGCAATTCCTTCCTTCAAGGGCAATTCCACTCCGCGATTAATCAACTGCTTGGCGGTCTTGAGTGCATAGGCGGCGCGTTCCACGTACACCCGCGCAATCTTATCGCACTCAGCGATCAGTTCCGCCGCGGGCACAACCTTGTTAACCAATCCCAGTCTCAGCGCCTCGTCGGCAGTATATGGCAAACCGCTGAAGATCATTTCCTTGGCGATTCCGGCACCGACCAGTCGTGGCAGTCGTTGAGTACCGCCGCCTGCGGGCAGCTCGCCAAAGCGAATTTCGGGAAGACCGATCGTCGCGGTGTCAGCGATAACGCGGATATCGCATGCAAGCGCGATCTCGCATCCTCCCCCCATCGCAGCGCCGTTGATCGCGGCGATCACCGGCACACGCGATTCCTCCAGCGCGCCAAACAGGTCGCGACGCGGCGATACGAAGTCGCCCGAGCCTTGCCGTTTGCCGCCACTCTCACTTTTGGTCTTGGCTCGCTCGCGCGCACGCTCCGCAAAATCGCGCAAATCTGCTCCGCCGCAGAAATGTTTGTCACCGGCGCCAGTCACGATTACGACGCGATATTGCTCGTCTTTCTCGACCTTCTCCATCGCGCTTACCACGTCGTGCATCAGCTGAAAGCTGATCGTGTTGGCGCGCTCGGGCCGATTCAGCGTCAGGTAGCCGATAGCGTTTTTACGTTCGAGAATGATTGTCTCGTATGCCACGGGTGTCTCCATAGATCGTCTACATCGAAAACGAATAGCCACCGTTGACCGGATATGTCTGTCCCGTGATCCAGCTCGACGCGTCGGAACTCAGAAACAGGATAAGGTTGGCCGCATCTTCCGGTTCCCCGACGCGCTTGATTTGATAGAGCTTGAGCATTCGCCTGACCCGCTCGGGATCTACCAGACCGCGCTCAATCGCGGGAGTTCGCGTTGTGCCGAGCGCAACGCAGTTTGCAGTGATATTCGCGCGGCCGAGGTCCTTTGCGACGGCGCGCATGAAGCCTGCGGCTCCCGCTTTCGCTCCCGAATAAATTTCAAGATTGGGCTCGCCCACGCGCCCCGCATCGGAGATCACGCTGACGATCTTGCCGTACTTGTTCGCGATCATCTGCGGCCCGGCGAGGCGCACGCAGTTGAGCACGCCGAACAGGTTTGTCCCGAGGAACGGTTCCCACTCCTTCGGCTCCTGCTCCCAGAAGGGCTTGCGCGCGACTTTGTCCGGATCGGGTCCGGCGTTGCCGGCGTTGTTTACGAGGATATCGACCTTGCCGAACTTAGCGCGGGCTTTCTCGAACATCGCGCTGACGGAGTCGAAACTGGTTACGTCGCA
>JBJKQX010000557.1:0-5387 GCA_046704965.1 Binataceae bacterium (SeqCode) | reverse complement strand
GTGCCCATCGGTGTTCTGACCAACAAGAGTGACAGGGTGGTCCAGCGCCTGTATGCGGATCCTCTGCCCGCAGTCGTGCAACACGCCATCTATCAGTCGGCAGATGAAGCGGGATTCAACGCATCGGTCGCGCCAGAGACTTCCTACGTGCCCGGGCAGCATCCGGAAGCGGCCTACGTACTCAGGGCATGGATTGAACATTGCTGGGTCAAGAAACATCTGAGCGTCGGAGGCCAGTCAGGTTCCACCTGGAACACGACGGCGCGGTTTGCGCTCAAGCTCGCGCTTTACAAGCCTCCGTTCAGCATCCCGTTCTGGCAGGGTGCGAGCAGTTCGACCTATCACGATCCGCCGGTCGGGAGCTTTGGACTCGGGCCCGAAGACGAGGTCGCCATTTACGACCATCCCGGCCAGGACCTTTCGGTCGCGCTGACCCGGGCGGTTGCCGGCATCTTCGAGCATCGGGATCTCCACACCCTGATTGTGAACGACCACGTTCTGAAGCACTGAACTGACACTGGCTTGCGGCTCCAAAGTGATACGGGTTACGCTGAATCAGGCCTTGAACCGGCGTGCCTGTCGGTGCGCTCTTCGAAATCTTGTTCAACTCGTAAGCACAGGGCGTGATTGGAACAACATCCGCGCCCAAGAGGTGATGACGTCATGGAAATCGGATTCGTCGGCCTGGGAAAGATGGGAATGAACATGGTGCAACGACTGCGCCGTGACAACCATAGTGTCGTTGCTTTCGATCTCGACGCGGCCAAACTCAAGGAAGTAAAGAGCCACGGCGCCGAGGGAGTCGCAACGCTCAAGGAACTGGTGGCCGCGCTCAAGCCGCCGCGTGGCGTGTGGGTTATGGTGCCGTCGGGCGATCCGACCGAGAAGACTATTGCCCAGCTCGGGGAACTGATGGAAGCCGACGACACGATTATAGACGGCGGCAACACCAATTTTCACGACGACGTGCGCCGGGGTCCGGAATTGAAAAAGCGGGGACTCCATTATATCGACGCCGGCACCAGCGGGGGTGTCTGGGGGTTGAAGGTCGGATACTGTCTGATGGTGGGTGGTGAGGAGCCGATCTTTCGTCGGTACGAACCGATATTCAAGACGCTCGCGCCGCCCAACGGATATGGATACATGGGACCGTGCGGTGCGGGTCATTACGTGAAGATGATTCACAACGGGATCGAATACGGCCTCATGCAGGCTTACGCCGAGGGCTTCGAGTGCATGTCGAAGTCGGACTACAAGCTCGACCTGGCGAATATCGCCAACGTGTGGGGTCAGGGGAGCGTGATTCGTTCCTGGCTGCTCGAGCTTGCCGCGAGTGCTCTTGAACGCGACCCGGGACTGAAACAGATCAAGGGATACGTCCACGACTCGGGCGAGGGACGATGGACCGTGATGGACGCGATTGACAAGGACGTGTCCGCGCCGGTCATAACTACGGCATTGTTTACGCGATTTCGCTCGCGTGCCGACGAGGGAGCGGAGGGGACCTTCGGCGAGAAGCTGCTCGCCGCGCTCCGCAACGAATTCGGCGGCCACGCGGTGGTGAAGGAGTAGCGCCGCCGGGGCGGAAAGGATTTAGCGCGATGGCCCAGAACAATCATCCTGAACCTGTCGAGCTTGGACGTTCGCAACCGTCCGCCGTCAAATATCCACCGTGTATCGTGGTGATCTTCGGCGGAGCGGGTGACCTCAGTCATCGCAAGCTTCTTCCGGCGCTCTACAACCTTTCGGTTGACGGGGAACTGCCCGAGCAACTGGCGATAGTGGCTTTCTCGATCGAGGACATGGACGATGACAAGTACCGCGCCTTCGCGCGGGACGGAATCGAGAAGTATTCGCGGCGCCAGCCCGACGATCAGCATTGGGAGAGTTTCGCTCCGCGCCTGCACTACATGAAAGGGAGCTTCACGGAAGCGTCCGACTACGATCATCTGAAGAGCCGACTGACGGAACTCGATTCGCAGATCGGCTGCGAGGGCAATCGCGTATTCTACTTCGCGATACCCCCTCGCTTTATCGAGAAATGCTCCGAGGCGCTGAACGCCGCGGGAATGATCGCCTCGAACGGCGACTCGTTCAGCCGGGTGGTGATAGAAAAGCCTCTCGGCCATGACCTTGCGAGCGCAAACGAGATTAATCAGCGACTCGCCCGGCACTGGCGCGAAGACCAGGTTTTCCGCATCGACCATTACCTCGGCAAGGAAACGGTCGAGAATCTGATGGTGCTCAGGTTCGCGAATGCGATTTTCGAGCCGCTGTGGAATTCGAGATTCATCGATCACGTACAGATTACGGTCTCGGAGTCGGACGGTGTCGGGAGCCGCGCTGGCTATTATGAGCAGGCCGGCGCCCTGCGCGATATGGTGCAGAGCCATCTGCTGCAGGTGCTCTGCATGATCGCGATGGAGCCGCCCAGGGCCACTCGCGCCGAGTCGGTGCGTGACGCGAAGCTCGACGTACTCAAGACTCTCAGACCTTTTTCAAGCGAAGATGTTGAGCGATGGGTTGTGCGCGGCCAGTACACCGAAGGTCTGGTCGGAGGGAAGCCCGCCGTCGCGTATCGCGATGAGGGGGGCGTGTCGCACGACTCGACGATCGAAACCTTCGTCGCACTCAGATGCTGGATTGAGAACTGGCGATGGGCCGGTGTGCCGTTTTATCTGAGAACCGGGAAGCGAATGCCCAAGCGGTCGAGCGAAATCGCGATCTATTTCAACGCGGTTCCAAGGATTCTCTACAACACCAAGACCCAGCCGCTCACCCCCAACATGCTCACCATCCGTATCCAGCCCGACGAAGGACTCTCCCTGCACATAGTTTCGAAGGATCCCGGTCCACAGGTGCGCCTGCACCCGGTCAAGGTTGACTTCCATTATGCGACCACCACGCCCGAAGCGTATGAAACTCTGCTTCGCGACGTGATATTGGGTGACCAGACGCTTTTCATGCGGCGCGATAATATCGAGGCGGCGTGGCAATTCGTTCAGCCGATACTCGACATATGGGCGGAGGCGCCGGTGGAACCGTTCATGTACGCATCCGGTTCATGGGGACCGTTGGAGTCGGCGCTTATGATCGCTGCCGACGGGCGAAGCTGGAGAAACTTGTAGAGGGGCGCGCAGGCCCGGGGGAAGGAGTCTATGAGTGCTCAACCGATAACGCTGATCCGTCATCTGCTTACCCGCGAGAAGACCGCGATGCCGCTTGAGGACTTCGCACTTGTCATGGAGCGCATCGTGATCGTGGCAAAGCGCATAGCCAATGAATTGAGCCATGCGTCGATTGACGGCGGACTTGGTTACTCGGGCGGCACCAACTTCCACGGCGAGGAACAAAAGAAGCTCGACGAATGGACCAACCAGGTTTTCGTCGAGGTTTTCAAGCGCGGCTACCCGGTATGCAGTCTCATTTCCGAAGAGATGGACGAGCCCATGCACTACGAACGTAACTGCCGCGGGCGCAGTTACGCCGTGATTTATGACCCGCTCGACGGTTCTTCCAATTCCGAGGTCAACGCTCCGGTGGGCAGCATTTTCTCGATTCGTCAACGGGCGAAGCAGCACGGTCATAAGCCGGACGACCTGCTTGTGCCCGGAACGAACCAACTCGCGGCGGGCTATGTGCTCTACGGGGCCGCAACCGAGCTCGTATACACGTCGGGTAACGGCGTCGACATCTTCACCTACGACCGCGCGATCGGTGAGTTCATTCTGACCCGCGAGAACGTAAAAATGCCGTCGCACGGCAAAACCTACGCGGTCAATCAGGGAAATATCAGCAAATGGCATCCAGGCGCTCGCAAACTCGTCGAGCATATGACAAGTCGCAAGGACAAGAGCACCAGTTACTCACTGCGTTACAGCGGATGCCTGGTCGCCGATTTCCATCGATGCCTGCTCGAGGGTGGAATGTACCTTTATCCCGGTGAGGTTCTAGCGGGCGGCAAGAGCACGAGCAAAATCCGCCTGATGTACGAACTTGCGCCGCTGGCGTTGGTCGCGGAAGAGGCTGGAGGACGAGCTTCGAACGGAAGCAAGCGCATACTCGACATCGTTCCTGGCGAAATCCATGAGCATCAGCCGATATACATCGGGAGTTCGCAGGAGGTCGTTCTTGCCGAAGAGTTCAAACCCGAGAACTGACTATTCGCGCTAGCGTACTCAACATGGAACGGCTTATTCTGGCCGGCGACGTCGGCGGCACGAAAACCAATCTGGGTCTGTACCGGATCAGCGGCGACACGTTCGAACCGGTGCGTGACCATCTGTATCGCACGGCCGAATTCAAGAGTCTCGCCGACGCATGCCTGGACTTCCTGGATGGCGAAACAGCAGGACAGGTCGAGGCGGCGTGCTTCGGCGTTCCCGGACCGGTGATCGAAGGAGAGGCT
Source organism: Binataceae bacterium (SeqCode) (assembly GCA_046704965.1). Classification (GTDB taxonomy): domain Bacteria; phylum Desulfobacterota; class Binatia; order Binatales; family Binataceae; genus DTIX01. The sequence goes on along the minus strand of JBJKQX010000557.1, from coordinate 979 downwards.
CACGCGACCAACGTGCCATGGGTCATGCGCGAGGACAATCTCGCGCGCGAGATGGGCGGAAAGCCAGTCAGACTGATAAACGATCTTGCCGCGACGGCCTACGGAGTCCTTCATCTGAAGGAATCCGAAATCGCCGTGCTTCAGAAGGGAAGCCTTCGCCCGCATACGGGCAACATCGCGGTGATCGCGGCGGGCACCGGACTGGGCGAGGCTTCGCTGGTTCATGAAGAGGGCCGTTTTTACGCGGTTGCCTCCGAAGGAGGGCACGCGGACTTTGCGCCCCGCAACGACGAACAGGTTGCGCTGTACAGGTTTTTGCAAAGTGAGTTCGGCCACGTCAGCGTGGAGCGTGTGCTGTCGGGTCCCGGGCTGTTTAATATCTACAGATTTCTCAGAGAAACCCGCACCGCGCCGGAACCATCGTGGTTGACGGCGCAGCTTGGGGGCAACGACCCTGCCGCGGTGGTAAGCGAGGCGGCGATGGAAGGCCGCGATGCCGGGTGCGTCCATGCGCTTGAAATGTTCGTGGACATCTATGGTGCCGAGGCCGGAAACATGGCGCTCAAGGTTCTTGCACTTGGCGGCGTTTATCTCGGAGGCGGAATCGCTCCCAAGATTCTGCCCGCCTTGAAGGACGGCCGGTTCATCAAGGCGTTCCTCGACAAGGGACGTCTGGGCGAGATGCTCGCGGGTATCGAGGTGCGCGTTTCGCTCAACCCGGCGGCCGCGCTGCTCGGGGCGGCTCATCGTGCTCACGCGATGGTATAGTTATTGTTTGCGACAGAAGTGCCAAAGAGAAGTGAGGAAACTTCCATGACGAAGCGAGTAAGAGAAATACTAAGTAACTACAGCTCGGAGAATCCCGGCGTTCTTACCAACCTGGCACGGATGCTTAATCACGGCCGATTGGGCGGGACGGGAAAGATGGTAATCCTGCCCGTCGATCAGGGATTCGAGCATGGCCCGGCACGCAGCTTCG
>JBJKQX010000556.1:0-3365 GCA_046704965.1 Binataceae bacterium (SeqCode) | reverse complement strand
GGGCGAAGCAGCATTACCCCGTCCAGATTACGGCTGGCCAGCTCGAGGTTGTGATTGTCGCCCTCATCCACCAGCAGCGCGGTGCGGCCTCCCTGCTCGAAGCGATCGAGAATCTCGCGCAAGGCCTTGGTCTTATGCGATTCGAGAGACCAAGCCTGCACTACGATCAGGCTCCCTTCCGAGAGCTTGGACGACAAGGCTGAACGCAATGCCCCTAGCACCATCTTGCGCGGTAACCGATACGAGTAATCGCGCGGCGACGGTCCGTGCACCGTTCCGCCGTGACGCCAGAGCGGCGAACGCACCGAACCCATGCGCGCGCGACCGGTTCCCTTCTGCCGCCAGAGCTTCCGCCCGGCGCCCCTAACCTCACCGCGAGTCTTGACCTTGTGCGTGCCAGCGCGCCGTCCGGCCAGTTGCCACCGAACCGCTGCATGCAACAGGTGCTGATTGACGCTGGCCCCAAAGACGGATTCAGCCAGCTCCAACTCGCCCACAGGCTTGTTTTCCAGATCGACAACACTCACAACCGGCATCGGATCCTCTTCCTACTTCCCTTTCTTCGCCTTGCGAATCATGACGTATCCGCCTGTCGGGCCAGGAACCGCACCGCGCACCAGCAGCATGTTTTCTTCGCTATCCACCTTTGCCACGCGAAGATTTTTCGTAGTGGTGCGGTCGTTACCCATGTGCCCGGGAAAGTGCTGACCCCGCCATACACGCGAAGGATAAGAACTGGCCCCAATTCCGCCGGGAGCGCGATGAAACATCGAACCGTGCGTGGCGTCGCCGCCCCGGTAATGCCATCTCTTCACGCCACCTTGAAAACCGCGGCCCTTGCTCACGCCGACCACATCCACGCGCTCGCCCGCCTGAAACACATCGACGAGCACCCGGTCGCCCGGCTTGGTCTCTTCGGCCGAGGCTTCCACGGGAAACTCGCGCAGCAGCCGCATCGGCGGCACGTTTGCTTTTTCCAGATGACCGCGCTGCGCCTTGGTCAGCCGTTGCGGCTTGACGAACTCCACCAGCCCCAACTGCACCGCGTCGTATCCGTCGCGCTCCTGTGTGCGCCGCTGCACGACCACGCAGGGGCCCGCCTGAATCGCCGTGCACGGAACGACGGTTCCGTCATCGGCGAAGATTTGCATCATGCCGAGCTTGATTCCGAGAATGCCGTTCACCGCCATGGCCGCCTATTTCGCCTCGTGTTCCGGGCCGAAGGCCTTGATTTCCACATCGACGCCCGGCGGGAGATCGAGTTTCATCAGCGCGTCGACCGTGTCGGGCGTCGGCTCGAGGATGTCGATCAGCCGCTTGTGCGTGCGGATTTCGAACTGCTCGCGCGATTTTTTATCGACGTGCGGTGAGCGCAACACCGTCCATCGGTTGATCGCCGTCGGTAACGGAATCGGCCCGGCCACGTTCGCACCGGTCCGCCGCGCCGTATCGACGATTTCGCGCGCCGATTGATCGAGAACGCGGTAATCGTAAGCCTTCAGCCGGATCCGAATTTTGTCTCCCGCGGGCATCTGATTATTCGATCACTTCCGTCACAGCGCCGGCGCCGACCGTGTGACCGCCCTCGCGGATCGCGAAGCGCAGCCCCTTTTCCATCGCCACGGGCTGGATCAGCGTGACTTCCATCTGCGTATTGTCGCCCGGCATCACCATTTCAACGCCGGAGGGAAGCGCCACACTGCCGGTAACGTCCGTCGTACGGAGATAGAACTGCGGCCGGTAGCCGGTAAAGAACGGCGTGTGACGGCCGCCCTCTTCCTTTTTCAGCACGTACACTTCCGCCTTGAATTTCGTGTGTGGCGTGATCGATCCCGGCTTGCAAATGACCTGGCCGCGCTCGACCTCGTCCTTTTCAATACTGCGCAAGAGAAGCCCGACGTTGTCGCCGGCAATCCCCTCGTCCAGCAGCTTGCGGAACATCTCGACTCCGGTGACGACCGTTTTGCGGGTGTCCCGGAATCCGACGATTTCCACCTCTTCCGATACGCGAACCCGCCCGCGCTCGACGCGCCCGGTCACCACCGTGCCGCGGCCCGTAATCGAAAAGATGTCTTCAATCGGCATCAGGAACGGACGATCCACGTCGCGCTGCGGTTCGGGAATGAACTTGTCGGCGTTGGCCATCAGCTCCAGCACCGACTTTTCCCATTTCTCTTCGCCGTTCAGCGCGCCAAGCGCCGAGCCGCGAACGACCGGCACTTCGTCGCCGGGGAACCCGTAACTCTTCAGCAATTCGCGCACCTCAAGCTCAACCAGCTCGAGCAGTTCGGGATCCTCGACCGCGTCGCACTTGTTCAGGTACACGATGATGTAGGGCACGCCCACCTGCCGCGCCAGCAGAATGTGCTCGCGCGTCTGGGGCATCGGCCCGTCGGTCGCCGCGACAACGAGAATCGCACCGTCCATCTGCGCCGCGCCAGTGATCATGATCTTGATGTAGTCGGCGTGGCCCGGGCAATCGATATGGGCGTAATGCCTGTTTTCCGTTTCATACTCCACGTGCGCCACGTTAATCGTGATGCCTCGCGCCTTTTCTTCGGGCGCATTGTCGATCGAATCGAACGCCCTGTACTGCACCTGGTTGCTGTACTTCGAAAGAACCTTCGTGATGGCGCTGGTCAGCGTCGTCTTGCCGTGATCGATATGCCCGATCGTGCCGATATTCAGATGGGGTTTCGACCGCTCGAATTTCGCCTTTGCCATGGCTCTCTGCTCCTCAAAATTCCACAATCAATTCGGGCCCTGCTCAATCCTCGTAAAAAAAACGAACCTTACTTCGCCGCCCGTCCGGTCGCGCGAGCGATGATTTCCTCCGCCACGTGCGCCGGCACCTCTTCGTAGTGAGAAAAGTGCATACTGAAACTCCCGCGCCCCTGCGTGCGACTGCGCAGCTCGGTAGCATAACCGAACATCTCCGCCAGCGGCACATGCGCCCGGATGATCTGGCTTGCCGCCCGGCTTTCCATCCCCTGGACTCGTCCGCGCCGCGAACTCAAATCGCCCAGCACGTCTCCCATATATTCCTCTGGGACAACCACTTCGACTCGCATCACCGGTTCGAGAAGCTTCGGGTCAGCCCTCCGACAGCCCTCGCGAAAACCCATCGATCCGGCGATCTTGAAGGCCATTTCCGAGCTATCCACTTCGTGATAGCTGCCATCAACAAGAACCACGGCGATATCCACCATCTCGTAACCGGCGATTACGCCGTTTTCCATCGCCTCGGCGACGCCAGCGCGAATCGGAGCAATGAACTCCTGCGGGATCGCCCCGCCGACAATCCCGTTGATGAACAACAGCCGGCTATCCTTATCGAACGTCCACTTGGCTTTCGACCCGGCAAT
>JBJKQX010000555.1:0-5772 GCA_046704965.1 Binataceae bacterium (SeqCode) | reverse complement strand
CTCTAATACCCCATCAGGCCGACGATGCTCTGCCAGAAACTGGGCTTCTTTTGCTAAGTCGATACGCGGAGTTCTGACCTCCCTTTTAAAGTAAAGACCCTTGGCGAAAACGAAGAAAGCTGTTGATTCTCCGAACTGTTACCGTAGCGGAAGCTGGCAAATATTATCCGCACGCGATTTTGCTAGGTCCGATCTGCAATGAGGGGCAGGATCGGCAGCTTGGCACGAGCGGTCTGCGGGGGAGCAATTTCGTGAGGGATGGGTGGATCGATCAGCGAATGCCGAGCGCCTGTTCCTGCGCGTTCCACAGAAGCGACAGATCGATTCGTCGGGCAAGTTTGATGACCGTCAGATCCGGTGGCTGACGTCCTTCGACGATTGCCTCCACTATCCTTGGCGACAGGAACCCGAGTCGCAGCAGTCGCCGGACCGATCGCCGATCGAGACGCTCGCGTTTGGCCAGTTCGGTAACAATCCACCGGGAGAGCAGATCCTGTGACCATCGGCGGGCACGGGCAATCGCCTTCAGAAGCGGAAGATCCACTTTGCTGGGCGTGGAGTCACCGGGCAAGACCAATCTCATTTCGACTCCGCGTCGCTTCATCCGTATTGCAACCAATCGGGTCAGCGCGAGATGAGTCGGTCTGCCGTCATCCTGGTCGCCTCTTGAGATCGGCAGTCTGAGCGCAACCCGGATGGCATTGCTGTTGCTCACGCTCCTCTGATTTTCGCGAATCGTTGTACACGGTGGCTGAATTTCCGATCTATCCGCAAGCAATTGGTCGGTCTATTTCGACGAGCTGTGCCTTCGCCGACCAGTTGTGTCTTTTGGATGCATCTTCTGGCTTGAAGAGCTTGAGGATAGTAAGGGTTTCGTCTGGCACGGGCCTTGCCCCCAGAAAATCAAACGAGATCGCTTAGATTTTCGAGAAGTCGGCGGTCAAATAAAAATGGCCGCAAGGCTAAGCAAACGATGGAAGCTAGCAGTTGCCGCGCTCGTGGTGGTCGCGATAGTCGGGATATTCCTGTTTCTGCGAACTCGCCGTGGCGGCAAAAACCTCCTGACGCTCTATGGCAACGTCGACATCCGCGAGGTTCAGGTAGCCTTCAACGACTCGGACCGAATCGCACGGATGTTCGTTCAAGAGGGGGATTTCGTTCATCCGGGAGAGCTGCTCGCCGAACTCGACTCGCGCCGATACGTTGCCAAGGTCGATGAAGCACGAGCAACTGTCAAGGCGCAGAAGGACGTTCTTAGCCGCTTGCTCAACGGTTCGCGTCCTGAGGAAATCGTGCAGGCGCGGTCCACGATGGAGGCGTTGCACGCGACCATGCGTAACGCCGCTATCACCTATCGTCGTGACCTGGAACTCCGGCGCAAGCAGGTGATTTCTCAACAGGAACTCGACGACGCAAAATCCAAATACAGAGAAGCGGTTGGTAATTACAACGCGGCGCGACAGGCATGGGTTCTCGCTGTCAAGGGTCCACGAATCGAGGACATCGAAAACGCACGTGCAACGCTGAAAGCCGATGAGGCGGCGCTTGCCTTTGCAAAGCGGGAACTGGCCGACACCAAGCTCTACGCCCACTCCGCCGGAGTAATCGAGGACCGCATCCTGGAACCGGGTGACATGGCCTCACCCGGGGTGCCCGCCTTCACGATGGCGCTAACCAATCCGCTGTGGGTGCGCGCTTACGTACCGGAAACGTACTTGGGAAAAATCTATCCGGGAATGAAAACGTCGATCACGACGGACAGTTACCCCGGCAAGGTTTTCCACGGATGGATCGGTTACATCTCGCCAACCGCTGAATTCACGCCCAAGAACGTCGAGACGCCGGAACTCCGGACGCGCCTCGTTTATCAGGTGCGCGTTTACGCGTGCAACCCGCGAAATGAGTTGCGGCTCGGGATGCCCGCTACCGTAACGATCGCACTGAATCAGCCAATCCCGAGCCCGAGCGCGGTCAAAGTCGGGTGTGGAAAAGAGAACCATGCGAGCGGGCAATCAGAAATCCACTGACGTGGCTCTCGAACTGAGTTCGGTCAGTAAGAGGTTTCACACCAAAGGACGCATCGTCCCGGCTCTCGATGGCGTCAGCATTACCGTAAAGAGCGGGATAGTGACCGGGCTCATCGGTCCCGACGGCGCGGGGAAAACTACGTTGATGCGCCTGGTCGGGGGCCTGCTTGCTCCGGATCAAGGAGCAATTCATGTACTCGGCATCGATGTACTCTCGACGCCGCAGCGGGTGCAATCGATTATCGGCTATATGCCACAAAGGTTCGGTCTGTACGAAGACTTGAGTGTCCGAGAGAATCTCGATCTCTACGCCGACCTGCATGGAGTCGCTCCAGCAGATCGTACCGACCGCTATTCAGACCTGATGCGCATGACAGGGCTTTCGCCTTTCATGCGTCGACTGGCGGGAAAACTGTCCGGCGGGATGAAACAGAAACTCGGGCTGGCCTGCGCGTTGGTTGGCACGCCGCCGCTGTTGCTTTTGGATGAGCCGACGGTTGGAGTCGACCCGGTTTCGCGCCGCGAGCTGTGGGCCATTATCCATCGTCTCGTTGAGGAACGTGGCGCAACCGTCCTGCTCAGCACCGCCTATCTGGACGAGGCTGAACGTTGTCACGAAGTCATCCTGATACACGACGGGCGGTTGCTGGGACAGGCAGAGCCGGCTGCTTTCACGCACCAGCTCGTCGGAAGAACCTTCCATGTCTTTGCGCCCGGTATCTCGAAGCGCGCATTACAGGAACGCGTCAGCAAAGCGCCGGGAATCCTCGACGCGATAATCCAGGGATCGCGCGTCCGAATCGTCACCGAGCAGCCGGTTGCACCAACCGCTCGACAAATCCTCGACGACCGGACGGATGTCGAAATAGCCCCGGTTGCGCCGCGCTTCGAGGACACTTTCGTGAGCTTGCTCAGAAGCTCTTTACCTTCCGCGCCAACGTCTCGCGCCGCTCCCGTGCCCGCGTCTGTTAGTCGATCAAGTACGGAAGGCGACGAAGACGTGATCGTCGTGCGCAATTTAAGTCGGCAGTTCGGCGATTTTTATGCGGTTCGTGATGTCAGCTTCACGGTGAGGCGTGGCGAAGTCTTCGGCCTGCTCGGCGCCAATGGCGCTGGTAAGTCAACAACCTTCCGCATGCTGTGCGGGTTACTGCCCGCGTCGGAAGGCATGCTGCGCGTTGCCGGAGTCGATCTTCGCCGTGCGGCGGCGCGGGCGCGCGGTCGCATCGGTTACATGGCGCAGAAATTTTCGCTCTACGGCGATCTGTCGGTCATCGAAAACCTACGCTTCTTCAGCAGCGCGTATGGACTCAAGGGAACTCGCCAGCAAATACGCATTGAATGGGCGCTCGCCGAATTCGAGCTGGATGCTTTCGCAGACGCCACGAGTCGAGATCTCCCATTGGGCTTCAAGCAGCGCCTCGCGCTGGCAGTCGCATTGATGCATGAGCCGAACATTTTATTCCTCGACGAACCTACTTCCGGTGTCGATCCGCTGGGGCGGCGCGATTTCTGGCGGCGCATTAATGCGCTGGCGGAAGACGGCGTCACGATCATGGTCACTACCCATTTCATGGAAGAAGCCGAGTATTGCGATCGGCTGGTGATAATGGCCCAAGGGCGGTTCCTCGCGGAAGGAACGTCGGAGGAAATGAGAGCGCGTTTCCGTTCCGACGCTCTGCCCGATCCGACCATGGAAGACGCGTTCGTCGCTCTCATCACGGCAGACGAGAACGACCAGGCAACTAACGCCGCATGAACAGCGATCGAAACATGAGGTTGCGCGGATTAATCCGCAAAGAGGCGCTGCAGATCCTGCGTGACCCTTCAAGCATCGCAATCGCCTTCGTAATGCCGGTGATACTGCTGCTCATCTTCGGCTACGGAGTGTCGCTCGACGCCAGGGATGTACCGCTCGCGCTGGTGGTGGAGCAGCCGAACAGCAGCACCGCGAGTTTCACCGCCGGCTTTTTTCAATCTCCATACTTCACACCGGTCCGTTTCGGGACGGTGCAGGAGGCCGAAAAAGCGATGCGAGCGCGGCTGGTCGATGGCATCGTGTGGCTGCGAAGCGATTTCAGCCGTCGGATGCTGAGCCACGGTGATGCACCCATTGGAGTCATCGTGAACGGCGTTGACGCCAACAACGCGCGGATCATCGAAGGCTATCTCCAGCAGGTGTGGACACAATGGCTGACGAAGTTCGACGTCGCGCGGGGTCTGCCACTCAAAATTCCACTGCAAGTTGACACGCGGGTGTGGTTCAACCCTTCGGTTACAAGTACCGACTTCCTGGTCCCCGGACTTATTGCCGTCATCATGACGCTAACCGGCGCATTGCTGACCGCGATGGTGGTGGCGCGAGAGTGGGAACGCGGGACAATGGAGGCCCTGCTGGTCACCCCCGCCAGCATTCATGAAATTATTCTAAGCAAGGTTGTCCCTTACTTCGTGCTCGGTATGGGCGGAATGGGGTTATCAGTCGCGATGGCGGTTTGGCTCTTTGGCGTTCCGCTCAGAGGGTCGTTGTGGCTGTTGCTGACGTCATCGTCGGCCTTCCTTCTGTGTGCGCTGGGGATGGGCCTGCTGATTTCCACGGTTAGCAAGAACCAGTTCGTCGCTGGTCAAATTGCGATCATTGTCACGTTCCTGCCCGCGTTTATACTTTCCGGCTTCGTCTTCGACATCCGCAGCATGCCCGCGGCCATTCGGCTGATTACTCACGTCGTCGCAGCGCGCTATTTTGTCACGATTCTGCAGAGCCTGTTCCTCGCCGGGAACGTCTGGTCTGTTGTCCTTCCAAACATCCTCGCCCTAGCAATTATGGCGGCGGTATTTCTTGTCCTCGCCCGCCGTGCTTCGCACAAGAGCCTCGAATGAGGGCTTGCGATGCTCCACCGGATCTTCGCGCTGGTAATCAAAGAGCTGCTCGCCGTACTCAAGGACGTGAAGAGCCGCATGGTGCTGATAGGCCCGCCAATCATCCAACTCCTGGTGTTCGGGTACGCGGCGACCTACGACCTTAATCATGTGCCGTTTGCCGTCTACAACGAAGACCCGAGCCAGCCGTCGCGCGATCTGATCGCGCGCTTTCAGGGCGCACCGGCCTTTCACGAGGTCGCCCGCGTCCACAGTGACGCTGAAGTTGCCCGCCTCATCGACACGCGCAAAGCCCTGATGGTCCTGCACATCGATCGCCGCTTCAGTCGTGATCTCTTTCGGGGAGACCCTGCACAGGTCCAGTTGATCCTGGATGGACGCAACTCCAACACCGCGCTTCTAGTGATGGGATACGCCAACATGATTATGAGCGATTTCGACACCTGGTGGGCGGCTCGGCACGGAGGCTTCAAGCCGCCGGCCACGCTTGATATCCGGGCGCGTTTCAACCAGAACCTCGACTCGCAGTGGTTCATCGTCCCCGGCATCGTCGCGCTTCTCACCCAGGTCGTGACACTGCTGGTGACGGCGCTTTCAGTGGCTCGCGAGCGCGAAGCGGGGACGTTCGACCAATTGTTAGTAACGCCGATGCGTCCGATTGACATCCTAGTCGGCAAGAGCATTCCCGGACTCTTAATCGGCACGGTCGAAGCCACTTTCATCATTATCGCGGGAGTCCTCTGGTTCCACGTTCCGCTGCGCGGCGGTCTTGCGCCCCTATACCTAGGGTTGTTCCTGTTCGTGCTCTCCGTAATCGGAATCGGATTGATGATCTCGTCGCTCTCAGTGACGCAGCAGCAGGCCC
>JBJKQX010000554.1:0-5075 GCA_046704965.1 Binataceae bacterium (SeqCode) | reverse complement strand
CTCGTCTCGGTGCCCGCGGTTTCGATCGCGGGAGGCACCGACGAGATCCAGCGCAACATCATCGCGGAGCGTGTGCTCGGCCTCCCGAAGGAACCGCGGTTCGACACCGGGCCGTTCCGAAACGTGCGAAAGAACTGACCGGGCTGGTGACATGAGGACGAAGATGATCACCGTCACGCCCGAGGGCGAATCCAGATACAAGGTCGTGGTCGAGGAATGCGGAAGCCGCAGCGTCCATCATGTCGTGGCGACGCCTGAAGTCGTCGCGCGCTACGCGCCCGGTACGGAACCTGAGCGTCTGGTGAAAGCCTCATTTGAGTTTTTGCTCGAACGCGAACCCAAGGAGTCCATCCTGAAGAGTTTCGAACTTCCGGTAATCGAGCGCTATTTTCCCGAATATCCGCGCAAAATCCGCGACATGCTGTGAGAAACTACACTCACGCGGTTGGTATTTCTCGACACGCGGCGCCATCCCCCGAATGGAGTATGGAGCACCCCCGGAAAACGAAGTGGTTATAAGTCGTCTGTTAGTGGTGATCGCCGCGATAGTCGTTATCGTCGGACTCGCGGTAGGGATAGTCATGCTCTCGGAGCGCGCTGCCGCGCCAACGGCCACGCTCGGCAAGGCTGGAACATCAGAGGTCCGAACGGGCGAACACACATCGTCGCCGGGAGTCGCCGAGAGTTCGAGCGTCCAGGCCAAGCGCGAGGAAGCGATAAGCGAGATCAAGAAACTTAAGATAGGGCTGGACCGCTATTTCCTCGACAACGGGCAGTATCCAACGGCCGCGCAGGGGTTGCAGGCGCTGGTTACCAAACCGATGAGCGGACCGATTCCGCCGAATTACAGAAAGGGCGGCTACCTGAAACATATTCCGCTCGACCCCTGGGGCCATCCGTACTTCTACAAGCGCAAGCGTGAAGGCTGCATGCTGAAATGCCTTGGTGCGGACGGGAAATTGGGCGGCACCGGCGCCAACGCGGATATCGACGCCAGCCAGGTTCACATCAGCGGCAAAGCCGTGCTCGGGCAGTGAGACAAAGACCATCGCGATCCACCGTTTCGACGGATCGGTTGGCCGCCGGAAAGTCTTTCGTATGCGATCAACTTGGAAGTCTTCGGGTCTTCGCCGGCTTCCATTTTTTCAGTTCCATTTCCCAATCAGCAGCTGCGGATTTACGTCTTTCCAGCGCGGCTTCCAACGCTGCCAGCACCTCTCGTCGCTGCTTAACCTCCGCTTCGAATTCCGCGATGTTTCCTTTGCGCTTTTTCAAAACCCCTTCGTAATATCGCTTGCTCTCGCGCTCGATGGCCAGGTTGATGCGCGCCTCGAATCGTGGCCCGTACTGCGTCGGTACGTATCTCGGAATTCCCGACCCTGCTTTGTCCGGATCGTAGTCGAGCCACGAAAAGCGATTCCCTGTCTTCTCCAGGCTGACCCGTGCTCCTTCCACTGCGAGCAGCAACGCCTGGAGAGCATCCGCGCCCCCGGCAGTCTGAACGCGCGATTTGCCGAGACCTTCGATACAATAGGAACATTCCCACGTACCGTCCGATTGTCGCCGCGGATTACCGATCAACACAGTAATGTCACGAATTTCCGGGCCCATTTGTGTGAGCACCCTTCGCGCGATTACACGGCCTAATTCAGATTTTTTCCGGTCCCTTTGCACCGATGCTTCCTCCCTTGGCGTTCAATGGATCCATCGACAGGTTAGCGGGACGGATGCCGTATCCTTCCCTTTCGCAATCCGTACACCTCCGATGCCGCGTTGGCGAGGAAATTGCCGCTCACGTCCGATCGCTTGCGCGGGGGGCGTCTACAACCTAATCAACTGATACAAATGATCATGACCGAGCGCCTCAGGCGAACTGTACGCATGATGCGGCGCCTTCGGTCGATGAGGCTCAGGCGGAAGGGGAAAAGGAAAACACCGAGTGGCGGTTCCGAAGCATATACACTGGAAATTTCGTCCGCCGCGGCTGATGCAGGTCAGGCGGTTCGGCCGGCGCGTCGCGCAGATAGTCCGCGCGCGTTACTGGTTTCCGCAAGTTCCCCTTTCGATTGCCCTCGCGTGGGCGGGACTGTTCCTGCTTTGGCTCACCCTGGGGCATCGGTGGTACACGCCGTTTCTGGAGCTGCCGTCGCGCGGTCTCCAGTTGTCACCGGCCAAGATGGGCCAGGGCCTGCTCGGCATCACGATGCTGGTCATGTCGATCGGGCTGCTTTTTCGCTCGCGGCTGGTATGGATTATCTCGCTGATGCTGACCCTCGTCGCGTTCCTCGTCGTGGCGAAGGTCCCGAGTCTGACCTACCCGCTCCTGATCTATTACGACGGCGCGCTGTTGATTTCGCTGATCCTGTCGCACCGGTCATTCGATCGCAGCAGCCTGGCGGCCGGTACGCTCTTCGCCATAACCAGCAGCCTGCTGTTGCTGACCTACGCAACCTTCGGCAGCTATTACATGGGCGATCAATTCGCGCCGCATGTAACGGACCTGGTTTCCGGGGCCTATTACGCGGTGGTCACGATGAGCACGGTCGGCTACGGCGATATCGTGCCCAAGACGCCCGAGGCGCGACTTTTTACCATCTCGGTAATCATTCTCGGCGTGGCCGTGTTTGCGACCTCGATAAGCGCGATCGTTGCGCCCATGGTAAGCGGCAGTATAAGCCGCGTGATGGCCGGAAAGAGAACTCGCATGAAACGCAGCAATCATTTTGTCATCGTCGGCGCCACTTCGCTCGCCTTCAACACCTATGCCGAGCTCAAACGCCGCAACCAGACCGTCACCCTCCTGTTGCCGCAGCCGCCAGGCGACGGAGCCGATCTCGATGAGGCCGATATCGTCGTCGGAGACGCCAACAACCTTGACGTGTTGCGCAAGGCAGACGCCGATCAGGCGCAGGCGGTGCTCGCGATGCGCGCGGACGACTCCGAAAATGCGTTCATCATTCTCGCGGTCAAGGAACTGAAGGGTCGCGCCAAGACCGTCGCCACAATCAACGACAGCAAACATATCGAGCGCGTCAAGCTGGTTCAGCCCGACATGGTAATCGCGCCGCAGGTGCTGGGCGGGGAGTTGCTTGCGATGGTGCTGAGCGGCGAGCACATCAGCGGAGATTTCCTGCTCGACCAGTTCTTCCGCGTCGAACCGGAAGCGGAAGAGAGCTGATGCGCGCGCGATCAAACGGGCGCCGTCTCACGGGACTTTCAACGCAAGCCTGCGGGCTGATAAAAAGCAGGGTCGAGAGTCGACCAACGGCATAAACTGACAACCTTTCGCGGCAGGCGACATTTCACCTGCCGCCTCGTGGCATCGTGATGAATCTTCCATCTGAAAGCGAAAAGGCACGACACGTTGAAACCATGTTCGACCGGATCTCGGGTCGGTACGACATGATGAACCGGTTAATATCCCTGGGCATGGACCTGTCGTGGCGGCGCCACGCTATCGATAAGATCGGCATCGGTCCGGGAACGCGGGTGCTCGATCTTGCCTGCGGCACAGGCGATTTCGCGCTGGAGGCAATCAAGCGCGGTGCCACGGTGGTGGGTGTCGATTTCGCCGCACAGATGCTCAAGGAGGCTGTGGTTCGCGGTCTTGGCGGGCGACTGGTGCGCGGCGACGCGCTCAGGCTGCCGTTGCGCAATCAGTCCTTCGACGTGATGGTGACGGGCTTCTCGCTCAGGAACTTCACCGATATCCGGTCAGTGCTGGTCGAGACTGCGCGCGTGCTTCGAAGTGGAGGCCGAATCGCGTTGCTTGAAGTCGACACCCCGCGCAATCCTCTGGTTCGCATGGGCCATCACGTTTATTTTCGCCACATCGTTCCGATGATGGGATGGGCTTTCGCGGAGCGCGAGGCTTACGAGTACCTGCCAACGTCGGTTGCCTACCTGCCGCCGGAGGAGGAACTGCTCCGGATTGTCAAAGAGGCGGGATTCGATTCTCCGTGAGCAAGGAAGCATTGCTGATGGGCGGGATTCAGCTCGTGACGGCGACTCGCGTCTAGACGCGTGCCGCCGATTCGGCGCGAAGATTACTCCTCACAGAAGCCCTTCCGGCTCGGCCTTCATGACGTGCGCCTGCGACGGGCGCGATAGCGCCGAATCAGCGCGTTGGTTGAACCGTCGTGCTTGAGCGACGGTTCATCGGCATTTTCAAGTTCAGGAATTATTCGCTGCGCGAGCACTTTGCCCAGTTCCACGCCCCATTGATCGAACGAGTCTATGTTCCAGACGGCGCCCTGCGTGACCACGCTATGCTCGTAGAGCGCGACCAGCTTTCCAAGCGTCTGGGGAGTAAGCTCGTCGGCCATGATCGTCGTGGACGGACGGTTGCCCTCGAATACGCGATGAGGCATCAGCCAATCGGGCGTTCCTTCTGCCTTGACCTGCTCCGCGGTCTTGCCGAAGGCAAGAGCCTCCGACTGCGCCAGCACGTTCGCAACAAGGAGATCCTGATGGCGTCCGAGTGGGTTGAGCGAACGGCAGAACGCGATGAAGTCGCACGGTATCAGCTTGGTGCCCTGATGGATGAGTTGGTAGAAGGAATGCTGTCCGTTGGTGCCCGGCTCGCCCCAGAAAATCGGTCCGGTTTCGTAGTCAACCCGCGCGCCGTCGAGCGTCACGCGCTTGCCGTTCGACTCCATCGTTAGCTGCTGCAGATAGGCCGGGAAGCGCTTTAGATATTGCTCGTATGGCAGGACTGCTACGGTCTGGGCACCGAAGAAGTCGTTGTACCATTCGGCGAGCAGCCCCATCAGCACGGGCAGATTGCGTTCGAACGGCGCGGTGCGAAAGTGACGGTCGACTTCGTGGAAGCCGGCGAGCATCGCGCGGAAGTTCTCGGGCCCCACTGCGATCATGGTCGAGAGCCCGATCGCCGAATCCATCGAGTATCGCCCGCCGACCCAGTCCCAGAATCCGAACATGTTTTCGGTGTTGATTCCGAACTTCGAGACCTCGTCCACGTTGGTCGAGACCGCGACGAAATGATGCTCGACCGCTTTCTCGTCGCCAATCGCGCTCACGCACCAATCGCGCGCGCTGCGCGCATTCGTCATCGT
>JBJKQX010000553.1:0-3913 GCA_046704965.1 Binataceae bacterium (SeqCode) | reverse complement strand
TGACCCTTGCCCGCGTGCGCGCGGAAGTCGAACCGTGCGAAGACGACGAGTATGCGGAGTTCCTGCTCCGATGGCACCATATCGGCGGATTCGGCCTTGATTCCGACCCGCGCGCCGCGCTGACCGTCGTGCTCGATCAGCTCTCTGGAATGGCATTCGCGCCCGAACTCTGGGAGCGCGCGATTCTTCCCGCGCGAATCCTCGGATATCGAGGCGAATATCTCGACTTGCTCTGTATGAGCGGCGAGTTCGGATGGATGGCTTTCGCGCCGGAAGGCGATTTTGCCGATCTTCCCTCCAAGGTTGCTCTGGTCAACCGCCGCAGCCCGTTTCCGTTCGAGTCGGGCGCCGGGGATGAACCGTTGGACGCGAAGGAAAGCGCCGTATGGCGGACGCTGGTCGACGGCGGAGCGCAATATCTCGACCAGTTAAGCGAGCGCGCGGGTCTTTCGGAGCGTGACGCGCTTGCCGCTCTCTGGCGCATGGCAGCGCGCGGGCGTGTATCGAATGACAGTTTCGCTCCGCTTCGATTATTCGCCGCCGACCCGGTTGCGGCGCGGATGCTCGAAGGCGGCGCGTCAGGTCGCAACCTGCGCCGTGACGCTGCGCTTCGGGCTCGGCTCAAGTCGAGCGTCGCGGGGCGATGGTCGGCGCTGGTCGCTCGAAAAGACGTAGCCAACCCGGACGCGAGCACCACCAGGGCGACCGACCGTCCGCGCGAAGTCGCGATGATGATGCTCAGGCGGCACGGAATCGTTACGCGCGAGACGACCGCGCTTGAGACGATGGGTATCCGATGGGCTGAAATTCTGTTCGCGCTTCGGCGCCTGGAGTACGCCGGCACCGCGCGACGCGGATGGTTCGTTCGCGGACTCTCGGGCGAGCAGTATGCGATGCCGGAGGCGGTTGAGATGTTGCGCGCGACACGCGACGCGGCCGACCGTCGCGAGGCGAGTGTCGTAGCACTGTCCGCGGCAGACCCGGCGAATCCTTACGGCGCGACCCTGCCGGGATGCGGAATTGCGCGCGACCCCTCTAATCTCGTAGTGCTTCGCTCGGGAAAACTGATGCTCGGCCTTGCCGCGCGCTCGATGGTTATCGGCGAGGGGCTAGACGACGCGTATCTGGCCCAGGCGGTCGCGGCTCTTATCGCGATGCGGGGCAAGCTGGTTATCGAGACGATCGACGGTTTGCCCGCGCTCGAGTCGGAGCGGGTTTCGGCGCTTGCCGCGATGCGGTTTCATTCCGACGGCCGCGCCTTGGTCTACGACGGGCTTCCGGGTCCGATTCCCGCCAGGGCCCGTTCGCATCCGCTTCGTTGAATCGTCGAAAAACGAAAAAACCATACGGGGCGAACCGCTTGAACGGCTCGCCCCGTATGGTTTTCAGTCCTGTCTCAGCAACGCGACGCTCGCCGCGTCAGTCTCAAGGCACGGTCGCGGTGGTGATCCATGTGCCCCACGCGGAACATTGCCCGTTAAAGCACGGCACCGAGGTTGCGTATTCCGCGCCGAGCCAGAAGGTCGAATCGTCGCTCGGATCGATGCTCGCGCCCGAGTAATCGCCCCATCGCGAGGCCTGCGTATACGCAGACTGGCCCGCGTGCACCACTTGTGGCGACCCGACGGGATATCCGTTCTGCTTTGATACTTCGGCAACGGAAGGACACTCGGAACTTGACGACTCGGTGAATATCGAAGCCATGTCGCCGTACTTGTCGGTGCGCACGGCCGGGTAGTAGAGATACTCGCCCGCGACGCCCACGTCGAAGTTCTGCGCGATGTTGGCGCCGCTGATGCCGCCCGCAGTCGGTATCGAGATGTCGATGAACCGTAGGCACGCGCGCGCCTGCGTGTCGCCGGTCGGAGTGCAGGCGTCGTTTGCCGAGACCCATAGGGCACCGTTGCGATAGACCGCGTCCAGCAGGGCGTTGTCGTTGGTCACCACCGTGGTGTTGGTATTGCACTGCGCGGCGTTGGGTGGCGTCGACAAAGTCGCAGGTGTTGCGGGGCCCGTGTAAGCGGCCGACGAGAACGGAATCGAAGTTTTGGTAACCGTGACTCCGTTGCCTACTCCCGGAACGCCGGCAACTTTCCAAACCTCAACGCTGCTGGCCGAAGCGTAGGCAACCGCCGCCATGTAAAGCGGATCGGCGGTTGTATTTTCGGTCAGATCCTGTGCCGGCTCGATCGCGAACTCGCCCTGGTCGGGAGAATAGATGACCGCCTGCGCAGGCTGACCGCTAATCACGTTGCTCTTGTTGATCACCCCGAACTCGGTGCCGAGATACGTGTTCCCGGAAAACCCGTCACCGGTTATCACTACCTTGTCGTAGTTGACCCCTATCTTCGGAAAGTCGGGGAAACTGCTGCCGGTCGTGAAGCTGTAAAGATAATACGTTCCGGTCGGATCGCTGGTTGCCGATACCGCCAGATCCCATGCGCCAGGGGTTTGGCCCTTGTTGATCGTGATTATCGACACGAACCAGTGGCCGGAGAGCGGATCGTAAATCACGCGCGGATCGCTGATCTGGGTCGAGGTCGAGTTGTTGAACAGGTTGTACAGGTTGAACGTGGAGATCGTGTTTCCGCTCTTGTCGAAGATTCGAGCCGTCAGGTTGACTGCCTCCATCACGTAACTCGGGCCAGCCGCAAGGGTCGTGTCCGGTGGCACGTAGCCGCCGCTGTCCGAAAACTGCAAACCCGAAAAGCTTGCTGCGCTGCTCGGTGGAACCGGCGTTGGAGTAGTCGTAGGCGTTGGAGTTGGAGTCGCCGTAGGCGTTGGAGTTGGCGTGGGCGTAGGAGTCGGTGTCGGAGCAGGTGTAGGCGTCGGAGTCGGCTTGCCGTGACCACCGCCGTTACCGCCGCCTCCGCCGCTGGGCTTGCCCTTGTATGGGCCCTGTTCAGCTGCTCGCAGGAAGGCCTGCTTCTGCTCCGCCAGCACGCTCGGGTCGGGGTATTTCCGAGGCAGCAGCAGCGGTGCCCTTAGAGGCGGCGCGAAGCTCGGAAGGTTTGCCACGGTGACCTGCCCGTAGGGCTTGACCACCTTGGTACTGGAATTTGCCGCCTGGACTCCCGGTGCGCCGATTGCGGCGAGTGCCACGCAAGCCAGAAGACACGATGAAAACCGTACAATCGATCTGAAAGCTGAGCTACCCAATGAACTCTCCCGCATAAAGCCGCGCCACTAACCAAAGCAGCATTGTAGGAGCACATCAGGACGAGTCAAGCTAATTTACACTTCACAATTACATAAAAAACCATACAGCATTCTTTGACACGCAGTGCCAATCCATATCGGTGCTACACGCTCCAAAAAACCGGATTGCCACGCTCCGAATTTGATCAGTCGGCGAGGATTATCCTCGTTATGATGCCTCTGACCGCCGCGTAGCAGTTTAATCGGGCCCGGGTGCGCGCTATTCTCTGAGCCGAAAAAAGGCGTTACGTTTACAATCCGCCCGGGTCTCGAAACGGTCCGGGCCAGCGTCTGCTGATTATCCGAGGAAAGCGATCCGACCGATGACAACGAACAGTTTTGGTGCGCGGGCAAATCTTAGCGTCGACGGAAATACGTTCACGATCCACAAGCTGGAGGCGCTCGAGAAACGCGGCTTTACCCTCTCGCAGTTGCCCTTCTCAATAAAAGTGATGATCGAGAACCTGCTCAGACGCGAGGACGGCTCGGTCGTCACGGTCGAGCAAATCGAGGCGCTCGCCCGATGGAACGGCAAGGGTGGCGAGCGCGAGATATCGTTCATGCCTGCGCGGGTGCTGCTTCAGGACTTTACCGGCGTTCCGGTGGTGGTCGACCTGGCCGCGATGCGCGACGCTATCAAGCGCCTCGGCGGCGATCCCGCCCGGATAAACCCGATTCAGCCCGCGGATCTGGTTATCGACCACTCGGTGCAGGT
>JBJKQX010000552.1:0-6291 GCA_046704965.1 Binataceae bacterium (SeqCode) | reverse complement strand
GACCAGGAGGGCAACCGCGCGCGGCTGACCTTCGCCGACATCCGTGAGCAGTCCAACCGGGTGGCAAACGTCCTTACGGGACTGGGTATCAAGCGCGGCGACCCGATTCTGCTGGTGCTTCCCCGCATCCCGCTCTGGCAGGCCGCCTACATCGGAGCGCTCAAGGCGGGCGCGATGGTTATTCCGTGCACCGGGATGCTGCGGGAGAAGGATCTCGTCTATCGCGCCAACCATTCGGGCGCAAAAGCGATCATCGCCACGGTCGAGAGCGCCACGATGGTGGCCGATCTGAAGAACAAGTGTCCTTCGATTGAGCACTACATAATCGCGGGCAGCTCGCGCAGCGGATGGGTGGGATTGCCGGAAGCGATGCAGCAGGCGTCGGCTGAGTTCACGCCCGTCAAGACCAGCGCGACCGACCCCGCGATCTGTTATTACACCTCGGGCACCACGCGCGACCCAAAGGCCGTCCTTCATGCGCACGCCTACTGCTACAGTCACAAATTCACCGGCCTCAACTGGCTCGATCTGAAACCCGGCGACGTCCACTGGACGACCTCCGACACCGGATGGGCGAAGGCCGCCTACGGAGTGCTGTTCGGACCCTGGATGAACGGCGTGACGGTGTTCATGTACAACGGGCGATTCGAGCCCGCGAAGGAACTCGAACTGCTCCAGCGCTACGGCATCACGACCTTCTGCGCGCCGCCAACCGAATATCGGATGCTGGTCAAGGAGGATTTGTCGAAGCACAAGCTTCCCAAGCTGCGTCGATGCACGGCGGCGGGCGAGCCGCTGAATCCCGAAGTAATCGAGGTGTGGCGCAAGAATTTTGGCATCACGATCGCGGACGGCTACGGGCAGACCGAAACCATAATCATGGTATGCAACATGCCCGGGACCGAGGTTAGACCCGGATCGATGGGTCGCGCGCTGCCGGGGCATGACGTACGAATCGTGGACGAGGACCTGAACGAGTGCAAGGAGGGCGAAGCGGGCCAGGTCGCCGTGCGCGTCAAGCCCGACAAGCCGCCCTCGATCATGGTGGAATACTGGAAGAATTCCGAGGAGAACGCGGCCGCGTTTCGTGGCGACTATTACCTGACGGGCGACCAGGCCTATCGCGACGCTGACGGCTATCTATGGTTCGTCGGGCGGGCCGACGACGTAATCAATTCCGCCGGTTACCGGATTGGTCCCTTCGAAGTCGAAAGCGCACTGCTCGAACATCCGGCCGTGATGGAATCGGCCGCGGTTGCGAGCCCCGACCCCGAGCGCGGACATATCGTCAAGGCGTTCGTCAGGCTCAGGCCGGGCGTCGAGGCGGGCGACGCGCTGGTCCACGAGCTTCAGGAGCATTGCAAACGCGTCACGGCGCCCTACAAGTATCCGCGCGAAATAGAGTTCGTGGAGGATCTGCCCAAGACCGTGAGCGGCAAGATTCGGCGCGTGGAACTTCGCAAACGGGAAGAACAGAAACGAGCCGGCGCACACTGAAACGGACCTTTTTCCGCCCGCGCCGCTCGATGAGTAATGCGCTGAGTGCTGGTATGGCGACGAGCCGCCTTCAGGCGGTTCGTCGCCTTTGCGTCAAAAACGCGCGCTAAGGCGTTCAGGGCTTCGAGGCTGTTTTGAAATCGCCGAGCAGGTTAATCTTGCCGGCGAACTCTTCGAGGTCAACTTCAGTAGTTTCGAGCAATCGCGCGACCATCCCCCAGTATCCTATCGACAGTATAAGCTCGACGATCTCGGTCGCATCCAGATGCTTCTTCAGCTTCGCCAGCGTCTGGGGATTTCCCTTGACGTTGCGCGCGACCTGGTCGGTGAATTCGAGCACCAGACGTTCCAGATCGTCGAAGCATTTCGCGGCTGCGGGATCATCCATCGCTGCGACCTGCTCTTCGGTCACACCCACGGCTCGCGCGATCGGTACATGGTGAGTCCATTCGTAGACCGAACCGCTGATTTTGGCCGTGCGCAGGACCGCTATTTCACGAAGCTTCGCGTCGAGCTTCGAGCGGGTGAGAAGCGAATTGCCGAATTTTGAAAACGGATAAAACGCGGCCTCCGAATTCGCCACCATCCGGGCGATATTCATGACCACCTTTCCGCCATGCAATATTTTGCGCGAATTCTCGGACAGCTTGCTTTCGTCCGCGTAAGGAATAAGTGCCACGTCTGTTTCCTCCAGATCGCCTTTAGAGAGTCGTTGAGGACGAAACGCTAGTATCGGCGCGAGCCAGGATGCAAACGTCGCGAGAAGGCCCCGTCGGCGCAGGCGCGGCGGCCGACTGGTTCATTGATTGGCAAATGATTGCGAAATTCCGGATTCCACCGCCTCGTCGGTGCAGGCGAGGCGCGGAGGATTAGAAGCTCAGACGGAAAAGTATCTCACGGCCTCACGCCTCGGTATCCGGGATGGTCGAACGATGGCGTTCGCGCCACCAGAAGAAATAGAGCACGACGCCGGCCAGAACGGCGGCCAGCACGATCCATCTGGTTGCCGCATGGGCAAGCATCACCGCCTTGTACAACTCATCGCCGAGCAGGTATCCAACCGTCACGACCAGCGTGCACCATACGATCGCTCCGAGCACGTTCCAGGCAAGAAATCGCGTAAACGGCATCCCTGCCGCACCCGCCATCGGCCCGGCGAGAAATCGCGCACCCGCCACGAAACGCGCCATGAATACGGCCTTGCTGCCGTGAGTGTGAAAGAAGACCTGAATCCGATCATAGCGACGGCGAACGAAGGTAAATCTATCCGCAAGATGAGCCACCAGGCGCTGCCCGCCCGTCCTGCCGACCAGGAATCCGCAGCAATCGCCGACGACCGCGCTTAGAATTGCGATGCCGTAGACGATGTGAAGATCGAGAATCGATTGGCCTGCCAGAAATCCCGCGACCAGCATCACGGTTTCCTCCGGCACGGGAAGCCCCACGTTCCCGACGAACACGAAGATGAAGATACCGAGGTAGCCCCACGTGCTCAGCCATTGAACTATCGTGGCAGGGTCGAACATATGCGAAACGAGCCGTGAAGCCCGATGCCGGAAAGAATAGACGCCCTTTTTTAGACTGCCGGATAATGAGCGTCAAGGTAAGAGCCGCATCCGTGTGCGAATAGCTGACAAATCGCCCCGAAGGCACTGTCTTTTGTGACGTAAGCGATGACCGGCTGGATCGTCCAGGTCCTCGGGAAGTTCTGACGGGAAATTCCGACTTTACCGCCGCACGTGGCGACTATCTCCCACCCGCGACCGGCTCAACTTCCTCGGGCGGGCGGATGTTGCGGAAGAAAACCCAATAGAGCAGCGTGTTCAACGCCTGCATCCCGGCGGCGACTTCGAGCGGAAGCCCGATCGCAAAATTCTCCATGAAGTAGCCCGCGAAGTAAGGTCCTATCGCGGATGTAACCTGGGAGGGAAAGGCCGCCAGTCCGGCGGCGCTGGCGCGCTCAGAGGGCTCGATAACACCCATCAGGTAGGATTGCCGCACCGGAATCGAAAGCACGTTGAAGACCATTCGCAGGGTGTAGAGCGCCGCGGCAAGCAGAAACGTCGGCATCATGACGACCCCAATCAGCATCGCCGTGGCGATCGTGCGGCTTATCACGATACTGCGTACGGAGCCGAACAGGCGCGCGATTCGCCCCGCCATCAGGTACGGTATCGCGCACACCAGATTGAGGACAAAGAAAAGTTCCGCAAGCTCGATCGACGTCACTCCGAAGCGCCGGTAGAACCAGTACACGACGAACGGCCCCAGCATCCCAATCGCCATCCCGTTGGTCGCGTTGGTGACCATGAAGCGCCATATGAGTCTCCACGATCGCGCTGAAAGGCCGAACGGAAGTTTTCTGGCAGTAACCAGTTCAGGCTCAACCGGCGACGATGACGCAGCCGAGCGCACGGATGCGTCTTCGTCCGTCGAGCCGCTTCGAGCCGGTCTTGAGTGCGGGCCCTCGCGAACCGGAATGACCACCAGCGCCATCGCCAGGCTGAACGGCCCGATCAGGAGAAACAGAACGCGATACCCGTCAAGCACGGGCAGACCGAACAGATGCTGCAGAAGATGCGGCAGAGCCGCCATCAGCGATCCTATAGCGGCAGCGGTAACTCCGACGAAAGCCAGAGCCCCGAACACAGTTGTCCGCCGGAAGTCGTTTGTCTGCTCGGCGATCAGGGCCTGGGCTGCCGGATAGAACGGCCCCCACGCAGCGCCGGCGAGCGCGCCGCCGCGCCCAATCGAGCCGACCGCGGCCGCCGCGACCAGCACGGCGAAACTGCGTGTCAGGCCGAACATCACGCCGCCCGCGCCCATCAGGAGCGAGATCAGGATGAGAAAGGTTTTGCGTCCGAAACGGTCCGCGAGGATTCCGGTCGCACTCGAAAGCAGGGCGCTGCTGACCGCGGCAGCGGCGAACAGGACCCCGAGGTCGATCGCATTGTACCCGAGCATCGCGATGTAAAGCGGGGTGATGATGCCCAGGAATCCCTGCGCGAAACTGCGCAATATCCGAAGCACGAACAGCCATGACAGGTCGCGATTGAGCCAGTCGATTCCCAGCACACCTGCGGAGGTGCCGTGCGAGCCCGTCGCTCCATCGCTGTTTGTTTCTCGTTCTTCGGTAAAACTCATCTCGGTCTTAACAAGGCGTACGCAACAGAGTAGCCGCGCCGGGTGCCGGGTACGAGAGCCTGTATGAAAACAGGATCACTCGGCCGCCGGTGCCGGCTGCGGCTCCTCGACGTAGCCTCGCGAGGGAAGCAGAAAGAGCAGCGGCAAAACGAGCAGGAACATCGGAACCACGACATAAAATGCGTCGTTGTACGCGAGCATCGTGGCGTGCCGATTGATTGACTGGTTGAGCATCTCGAGACCGCGCCCGGAGAAACCGATCGCGCCCACGCCGCGATTCACGATGTTGTTCGCGCTGGCCTGTGCCTGCCGGAAAGCGGAATTCAGCGGCGAGGCGTAACCAACCAGTACCGAGCGATGATATTGCTCGCGTCGCGCTATCAGGGTCGCGAGCACCGCGTACGAGATATTGCCCGACTCGCGACGCGTGAGCGTATACAGGCTCGACGCTCCGGTCATCGACGGGCGCGGCATGGTGCTGAGTGACACGGTCGCAAGCGTGACCATCGAGGCACCCATCCCGATACCCGCGATAATCAGGATGGGCGCGAAGTTCCAGAAGCCCACTTCCAGCGAGAAATGGCACAGTCTCCAATACGAAAAAGTCAGCAGAATGATTCCGAATCCGACCAGAATCCGGGGGCTTACGTAATTGTACAGGCGCCCGATAATCGGCATCGCTACCAGCATCGCCGTCGCCCGCGGCATCAGCACCAGGCCGGCCTGATAGGCGGGATAGCCGAGGAGATCCTGCGTGAACTGGGGTAACAGGAAACTCGCGCCGTAAAGAGCGAACCCCACCACCGCATTGAGACTGCATCCCACGGCAAGCGGGATGTTGTGGAACAGGCGTAAATCTACAATCGGCTCGCTGGCACGAAGCTCCCAAATCACCATCGCCACCAGCGCAACCGCCGCGATCGCCGTCCCCATCACTATCCAGTGACTAGCGAACCAGTCGGCCTCCTGTCCGCGTTCGAGCACCACCTGGGTCGCGGTCAACCCGATAGTCAGCAGGCCAATCCCGCCCCAGTCGATTCGAGCCACACCACGCTTCAGATAGGGAGGGTCGTGGACAAAGCTGCTGACCAACATCAACCCGGCGATACCGAACGGCACGTTGATGTAGAAAACCCAACGCCATCCGTAATGGTCGACCAGCCATCCGCCGACAACAGGACCAATCGCCGGCGCGAGCACGACACCCATGGCGAAGATAGCCATCGCCATCCCCTGCTCGGAAGGCGGAAACGTCTCGCGCGCTATAGCCTGTGAGCAAGGAATCAGGCTGCCACCGCCGATTCCCTGCAGGACGCGGTAGAAAATCAGCTGACCGAAGGTCTGGGAGGTACCGGCGAGCACCGAACCAATGATGAACAGCATCATCGAGAGCAGGAACAGTCGCTTGCGTCCGAGAAGAGTGGTCCACCACGCCGCCATCGTGACCATGATGATCTCGGCGATACTGTAGGCGGTGGAAACCCAAGTGATGGTGAGCAGGTCCTCTCCGAGCGAACCCATCATGTGCGGCATCGCGACGTTCACCACCGTCGCATCCATCACCGACAGGAACGTTCCCAGCATCACGGAGCCCGCGACCAGCCATTTGCTGGCTGCCGACGACTCATACGGACCGTGCCCGGTCGATTC
>JBJKQX010000551.1:0-3474 GCA_046704965.1 Binataceae bacterium (SeqCode) | reverse complement strand
ATATGTGATTCGATCGAGCGCACGGTTTCGTTGAACGTCGGGCGCATCCCGATATTTGTAATCGACTGGTATGCCCCGTCCGGCAGCACCACGCGCGCCGCGTAGACGCCGTCGGGCGGGATACATTCCGTTTGGCTGGCGAGGTTGGCGGTCGGAAATCCGATTTGCCTGCCCCGCTCGCGTCCGTGGACAACCTCGCCGCGAAGGTAATGGTAACGTCCCAGCAGCCGCGCGGCGCCGCGCAGGTCTCCGTCCGCGATAAGATGCCTTATCTTGGTCGAGCTGACCTCCATCCCGGCGACCTTTACCGGACCGACGACCGTGGCGTCGAATCCGAACTCGCCTCCAAGCTCGACCATCACGGCCGCGTTTCCCGTCCGGTTGTGACCGAAGTTCACGCTGTGGCCGACTACTACCTCGTGTACTCCGATTTTGCCGACCAGGTATTCGCGCACGAAGTCGCGCGGCGGGAGATGGCTCAGTTCGCGGGTGAAATTGAGAACGATAACGCCGTCCAGCCCCGAAACCCGGAGAAACTCGAGCTTGTCCTCCGGGGTCAGGATAAGCGGCGGCGCCTTGTCGGGCGTCAGCAATTTGGCGGGAACGGGATCGAAGGTCAGGGCAAACGAGCTTCCGCCCGCCGCTCGTGCACGCTCCATCGCCGTTCCGAGAATCGCATGATGACCCAGGTGCACCCCGTCAAAATTGCCAAGCGCTACCACCGGGCAGGGGCCCGGCTTAAATCCCTCGAGATTGCGGATTATCTCCATCGATTATTCAGTTATTCACTCGAAGTAAGCTGTTGCATCAGCGTGATTGCCGCCATGGCTTCGGGCGTCCCCGGATGGTTCGCGAGGAGCTTCTGCAGCGTGAGGCGCGCGTCTATCTTGTCGTTAAGCTTCATGAAGGCCTGCGCCTCGCGCAAGAGCGACTGACTCGTGTACTGGCCGTTCGGAAAGCGCATCACGACGTCGTTGAACTGAAGAATCGCCCGATCGTAGTTGCCTTCCTCGAACAAGGCGTTGGCGGCAAAGTACTCGGAAGCCTCCGAGAGCTGCGACTTGGGATACTTGCGCTGGAAGCGCGCGAACTTGATCACAGCAGGCGGGTAATGCCCGTTCTGCATGTCGATCAGCGCCGAACGCAACAGCGTCATGCCCGGCTCGTGCGTATTCTTCGTAGCAACCAACTCCTGCTTAAGCTCACTCGGCCAGGTCGGCTTAAGCCCGTTGTTGGCCGCGGCCGCCGCGGCGCCGGTCGCAGGGGTGGTGCCGGATGCGCCGGGTCCCGGAGCGACGGTCCCACCTGTAGCCCCGGGCGCGGTGGGGATGGTCGGGATTGCGGCCTGGATTGCGCCGACTTCGGACTCGAGCCTCGTCACCCGCTGATCGAGATTGCTTAGCTGCTGGCTGCTTCCGCCGCCTGCCCCCGCGCCACTGTGCTTGAGCTGCGCGATGTCTCCCTGCAGACTGCGAACCTGCTGCCTGAGCGCGGCGATATCCTGACGATCGCTTGCGATCATCCCGCGCAAAGTGAACTGATTCTGGTTCAGCTGCTGAAGCTGATCCGAGTTCGCCGCGCATCCGGACAGCATCGCAAGCCCGAGCAGCAGCGTCGTCCCAAGTACGATCGAGCGTATGCGCACGGGTCGCTCCTTATTGGCTTACGACGAAGTGATCACGCCGGTTTTGCGCCCAACATGACGGAGTCATCTGGGTGCAGAGCGGCAGCTCCTTGCCGTAGCTTATCGTCGAGATGCGGTTTGGCGAGACCCCGAGCGTTATCAGATAGTTTTTCGCGGCTTCGGCGCGCTTCGCCCCGAGTGCGATATTGTATTCCTCCGACCCACGCTGGTCGCAATGACCTTCTACAGTGACCTGGGTCTTGGGATGCGCTTCGAGCCACTGGGCGTTGGCCTTCAGGATCGAGCCGTCCTGGGGTTCGATCGTATACTGGTTGAAAGCGAAATGGATGTCCTGGAGCGGACCATTCTCCCCTGAGCCAAGCTCACCCTTCTGATACTGGGCGAGCGAGCCCTTTCCGCCCATGCCGGTTTCGCCAAGCTTGCCGGCACCCGCACCGCCGGCGCCCGCGCCTGCGCCAGCGCCGGAGACCTTCGAGGCTCCCGAAGAGCATCCCGAAGCCGCCAACGCGGCACAGAACAACATCAGCGCCGCAACCCGCAGCGCCCCGCTCGTCTTACTTCCCCAGCCACCACGACCACGCTGGACAGGAATCATCACCTTTACCCTCCGTCAAAGCAGCAATGACTTTATCAGTCGAGACCTGCAATAAATAAATACGCGAACGTCCACTCCGAGTGGAACTGAACGCTATGTATCTTCCGTCGGGCGACCATGTCGGCGACTCGTTCGAACCGATTCCGTGGGTCAGATTCACGGGATCGCTGCCGTCCGTTCCAACCACCCAGATATCGAAATGGCCCCCGTCGCGACCCTGGTAGGCGATCTGTTTTCCATTGGGCGCGAACGACGGAGTCGTATTGTAGTTGCCGCTGTAAGTGACCCGGCGGGCCGGACCACCGGAGGCCGGCATCACGTAGATCTGCGGCGTTCCTGAACGGTCGGAAGTGAAAGCCAGCATCTGGCCGTCGGCGGAGAAATCCGGATTGACGTTGATTCCGCCGGTGTCGGTAAGCCGACGAATTTCACGACCGTCGCGGTCCAGAAGGAAAAGGTTGGTCGTGCCGCCGTGCTCTATCGCGGCGGCGACAAATTGCCCGTCGGGCGAGACCGCGCCGCCCACCATCTTGCCGCGCCTGGAGCCGATTCGGATTTCACGCCTCTGGGCAGGGTTGGCCAGATACAGCCCCGGCATCATGCTCTTGTACGAGAGGTACAGCACTTCGCCCAAGTTATCGAAGTCCGGGAACAGGTTGATAGTCGGATTGTCGGTCAGCCGGAACAGCCCCTGGCCGTCGATCGGCTGGATATAGATTTCCTTGAATCGCCCTCCGCGGGTCGACACGTAAGCCAGCTCGGAATTGAACGGGCCCTCGATACCGGTTGTGGCCTTGAGCACCGCGTCGGCGAACCGGCGCGCCATCTGAGGCACTTCCGACATCCGCCCGGTGAAATCCTTGCCCATCATCCGCCTTTGCTGCGCAACGTCGAACAGAAGCGCGGTCAGCTGCACCTTGCCGCCCGTTACGGTCACGGCACCCTTCACCAGGAAATCGGCGCTAAGCGAGCTCCAGTCGGCAAAGTTGAATTTCCCGAGTTCGTAGCCGGAAGTCTGCGCGTTCTCTATGAAGGCCTTGGGGCTGATGAGACTGAAATAGCCGGAGAGTTTCAGATCGCGTGACAGGATACTGACGAAACGCGAAGAGACGCGATTCTGGTCGTCACCGCCGAGATTCTTGAGTTGCGAGACCGCTATAGAGGAAAGCTGCGAGCCCGGCCCGACTATTTCCATCTTGATCTGGGCATGCGCATCGAGCGGCTTGGCCGAGAG